>CADBRF010000304.1 GCA_902796975.1 uncultured Coriobacteriaceae bacterium | reverse complement strand
TCCCTATATCAGAGGGCGCTACCGAGATTTCACTGCTGAGGACATTCTCCGTGAGGTGGGAGAACTGGTAGAAAGCGGCACGCGGGAGATTGTCTTCATCGGACAAGATACGGGCATCTGGGGGCATACGCTTCCAGGCGAGCCTACTATCACCGATTTGCTTGCAGAAGCAGCGCGGAAGTTTCCCGAGACCTGGTTCCGCCTGCTCTACGTGCAGCCCGCAGGCATCACCGATGACCTGCTCGAACTCATGGCATCAACACCGAATATCTGCTCGTATCTGGACATGCCCCTTCAGCATTGCGATGCGGATGTGCTTGAACGGATGCACCGGTCTGGGTCTCCCAAAGAGTATCTCGAGCTTGTTGCCCATGTGCGTGAGCTTGTTCCGGATATCGTGGTGCGCACGACCTTCATGTGCGGCTTCCCCGGCGAAACGGATGAGCAATCGGAAGAGCTTCTTGACTTCGCAGATGAGGCTCAGTTTGACCTTGCGGTAGTCTTTCCCTATTCGCAAGAGGATGGCTCGGAAGCTGCTGCCTATCCCGACCAGGTGGACGAAGACGCGCGCCTTGAGCGTGCGCAGCGCCTGCTCGATGCGTGCGAGGTCATCGGCTATGCCCGCACGGAACGGCATATTGGCAAGACAGTCGCCGCTCTCGTGGAGGGCTATGAGCAGACCGATGTCGGCCTCGAGGCTCTCTGCCGCTGGCAGGGCCAGGCTCCTGATGTCGACGGGCAAGTGCATGTGCCGCTCTCATCGGAAAACGACGTTGCTATCGGCGACATCGTTGATGCGACAATTGTCGATTCCTTCTGCTATGACCTCATTGGAGAACTGGTATAGATGGATTCCGAGGAAAACAAGACTATCTGGACTCCCGCGAATATCGTTACGCTCGTGAGGATACTTCTCATTCCCGTGTTCGTAGCCGTACTGCTTTCGCCCTGGCCAGACTGGCTTGGAGGCATTGGAATCGGTGAGGCGTGGCAGCCTTGGGCGGCGGGTATAGTTTTCGCTGCCATTTCCGCTACGGATGCCATCGACGGCCACCTTGCCCGAAGCCGAAACGAGGTTACGACTCTTGGCAAGTTCATGGATCCCATCGCCGATAAACTTCTTGTCGCGGCAGCCCTTCTTGCCCTTGTTGAGCTGGGAAGTCTTCCTTCCTGGATCGTGCTCATCATTATCTCCCGCGAGTTCCTTGTGAGCGGCTTGCGTATGGTGGCCGCATCCGAAGGCCAAGTCATTGCGGCAAGTTATTTTGGCAAGGCGAAGACCGTTCTGCAGATCGCGGCGGTGCTCATGTTCATCGTGAAAGATGCGCGACAATGGTCCATTCTCGGTGGAGGTGTTGCCTCGGGGTTTACGGCCCTGTCCTGGGTCGTGATGGCGGCAGCTGTAATCATGACCATCGTCTCCATGCTGGATTATTTCTATAAGGCCCGTTTTCTCTTCAAGAATGATACTGCTGGTTCCAGCGAGGGTTCAGCATCGAAGGGGGAGTAGGCTATGTCGCTTGAAAAACTCGATAAGCTCAATCGAGCCTTGGCGTCGGAGGTCATCTATCTCGCATCGAAACGCGGTGTGACAATCGGGTGTGCCGAATCGTGCACGGGCGGTCTCATAGCGGGAACGCTCACTTCGGTTCCCGGCTCATCCGATGCTTTCGTAGGCGGTGTCGTGAGCTATTGGATTGCGGTGAAGGAAGCTGTCCTCGGGGTTCCCGCAGAAACGATCGATGCCTATGGCGTGGTGAGCGCAGAGGTCGCGCGCGCCATGGCAGATGGCGCCGCTCGTACGCTCTCATGCGATTATGCAGTCTCCACTACGGGCATTGCTGGCCCTGGGGGAGCGGAACCGGGCAAACCGGTTGGCACCGTGTGGTTTGGCTTGCACACTCCTGCGGGAACCACCACGCTTCTCAACACATCAGGTGGCTCCCGTGACGAAGTGCGTCTCACTGCAGTTCGGCAGGCGCTCACCCTGCTGCGTGATGGTCTTGCGGATTGATGCTTTGCCGTTATCTCTCCTGACCTGCAATATTCGGTTCCTTTCCGGTTCCTCCCCGGTGCGGTACCAGAGTTTGTTCCGGTTCTCCTGATAGATTTTCGCGGAAGTCATGGGGTGGCTTTGGATAGATGGTTTCGCGTAGGTTGTCCATTGCCGACGCATTTTGGTTCTGCGTTGACACCGAACATCTGTTCGGTTACTATTGACCCGCGAAGCTGAGGAGATTGGAATGGAAATGGCGAAACAGCAGCAAGCAAATAAGGACGAGAACCTGCTTGATGTTACAACCGAGCAGATTATCAAGAAGTTTGGCAAAGGTTCAATTATGCGCCTGGGCGATCAGGGTGCCGAGCTCGATATTGATGTGATTCCCACGGGTTCGCTTGCGCTCGATGCCGCTCTTGGCATCGGCGGCGTTCCACGCGGCAGGATTATTGAAATCTATGGCCCTGAGTCGAGTGGTAAAACCACACTCGCCCTCTCCATTCTCGCTGAGTCCCAGGCACAGGGTGGTGTCGTAGCCTTCATCGATGCCGAACATGCACTCGACCCCGTTTGGGCGGCAAAGCTTGGCGTGGATATTGATGAGGTTCTCATCTCCCAGCCAGATACGGGTGAACAAGCTCTCGAAATCTGCGACATGCTCGTTCGCTCCAATGCCATTTCCTGCATTGTCGTAGACTCTGTTGCTGCTCTCGTTCCGCGCGCAGAAATCGAAGGAGAAATCGGCGACGCCTCCGTCGGCCTGCAGGCGCGGCTCATGAGTCAGGCGCTTCGCAAGCTTGCTGGTTCGCTCTCCAAGTCCAACACCTGCTGCATCTTCATTAACCAGCTTCGTGAGAAGATTGGCGTCATGTTCGGCAACCCAGAAACCACTACGGGCGGCCGTGCGCTTAAATTCTTCTCATCGGTGCGTCTCGATATCCGTCGAATTGAGACTATCAAAGAAAAGGGCGTTGCCATAGGCAACCGCGTACGCGTCAAGGTTG
>CADBRF010000303.1 GCA_902796975.1 uncultured Coriobacteriaceae bacterium | reverse complement strand
TGCAACCGCTCGTTATCGGCGTGAACCATCGAACTGCAGGCGTTGCCATGCGCGAGCAGGTTGCCTTTTCACGCTTTGAGATACCGGATGCTCTCCAGGGCCTGGTTGCCAACCCCAACACATCTGGTTCGGTCATCCTTTCCACCTGCAACAGAACAGAGTTCTATCTGAGCGTCGACGATGCCCAGATAGGAGAGCTCCAGGTGGTCAACTTCCTGGCAAGCGCCCGAAACCTCGACACCTCCGAATTGAAAGCCTGTCTCTATTCCCATGCCGGCGACGATGCGGTGCGGCACATCTTCGATGTCGTCTCGTCTCTCGATTCCATGGTCCTCGGCGAGCAGGAAATCATCCGGCAGGTGCGCGACGCCTTTTCGCTCGCGCTCGACACCGGCACCGTGGACATGCTCATTTCCCGTCTCTTCCGCCAGGCGTTCTCGGTGGGCAAACGAGTGCGTACGCAGACCGCTCTCGGTGAGAGCCACGTTTCGGTCGCAACGGTCGCCGTGGATGTGGCGCAAAAGCTCTGCCCTGGGTTTGCCGAGGCAAAGGTGCTGGTCAACGGCGCGGGTGAAATGGGAACCTTGCTCTCTCGCTACCTTCTCGAAGCTGGAGTGGGCTCCCTGCAGATTATGAGCCGCACCCTTGAACGAGCGAACGCCGTAGCCAGCGAACTTGGCATCGCTGCTCGCCCCTTTGAAGAGATTGCAGATGCCATCGAAGAGGCGGACATCGTCTTTACGGCCTCTTCTGCCCCGCATTTCGTCATCACACCCGAGCGTATTCGGACACGCCCGGCGGAAAACCCCCTGCTCATCATCGATATCGCACTGCCCCGAGATGCGGACCCCCGCTGCCTCATGATTCCCCGCGTGACAGTCTACGATCTGAACGATTTGAACGACATCATCAACGCCAACGAGGAACACCGGCGCCTCGCCGCAGAAGAGGCGCGAGCGATTGTCGAACGAGAGCTCGCCTCTTTTAACGAATGGGAAAAATCGCACAGCACCGAAGCCACCATCAAGGATATCCACCTGCGCGCGGAAGGCATACGTGAGCATGAGGTCGACCACTTGCTGAAGATCATTGGCTACACGCTCGACGATGATGAAATCGAGTCGGTCAACGCCGCAACGAGGGCGATTGTCAAGAAAATGCTCGACCCCGTATGCCAGTATCTGCGCGCACGCGCCAAAGAGGACCAGGCAACGAGCATGCGGGCGGTTCACCAGGCACGTCATCTCTTCCGTCTAGGTTCTGATGAAGCCGGCCAGACGGAGGAGAATGCGGCTTTTGGAGCGTATTCGGAGGATTACACGCGTCATAGCGAATCACGAATGAACGAGAAAAAACAAAGCGGAGATGCAATATGAGCGAATCGCAGCAAACCATCACCATCGGCAGCCGGGGAAGTGCACTTGCCCTCTGGCAAGCAAACCATGTGAAAGCCCTGCTGGAAGAGGCGATTCCCGATCTGTCCTGCACTATCGAGATCATCCACACGAAAGGCGACAAGATTCAAGACGTCGCGCTTTCGAAGTTTGGCGACAAGGGGCTGTTCACAAAGGAACTCGAGCGCGCCCTGCTCGACAAGCGCGTCGACCTCTGCGTCCACTCCATGAAAGATATGCCCACCGAGCTACCCGAAGGTCTTGCCATTCTCGGCGTGCCTCAGCGTGCGAGCGTGAACGATGCCCTCGTCTATGCCACGAAAGGCTCTACGATCGCCGATCTGCCGCAAGGCGCCCGCGTTGCCACAGGTAGCCTTCGCCGCGTTGCCCAGCTCAAGCGGCTACGCCCCGACTTCGAGGTCTGCGAGATGCGCGGCAACGTGGATTCCCGGGTGAAGCGCGTGGAAAGCGGAGAGTTCGATGCCGCCATCCTCGCCTGCGCCGGTCTCACGCGTCTGGGTTTGGAAAGCCATATGGCATCGGTCATCCCCACCACCACGATGCTCCCGGCCACGGGCCAGGGAGCCCTCGCCATCGAGGCGCGCACGGACGACCCTCTTGCCCGCAAGCTCTGCAGCGTCATCACCGACCCTGCCGCCATGCGGGAGGTTACCGCTGAGCGCATCGTCCTCCGTGAGCTGGAGGGCGGCTGCCAGGTACCGATGGGCATCTACGCACACGAGGAGGCGGCGGGAGATGCCGAGCCACGCTTTTCGCTCGATGCCTTCGTGAGCTCTCTCGACGGGTCCACCTATATCCATACCTACCAGGAAGGCGAGCCAGAAGATTTTCGCGCAATTGGTCATGCCGCCGCACAAGATCTAATTGACCAGGGAGCGCGCGCTATCCTCAACCAGATTCGCGAGGAAAACGGCTTCTAGGGGCCGGGCAACCGCTACCTTGCGAACATTTCCGCCTTTGAAGGGAGCAGCTCCATGCAGGAGAACACAACATCTGCCACGGTCTACCTCGTAGGTGCAGGCCCGGGCGACCCTGGTCTCATCACCGTGCGTGCTCGCGAGCTTCTCGAGACGGCAGATATCCTAGTCTACGACTATCTCGCATCCGAGCCGGTGATGGCCTACGCGAACCCCGGCGCCGAGCGGATCTTCGTCGGCAAGAAGGGCTTTGCCAAGCATCTCACACAGGCAGAGATAAACAATCTCCTCGTGAAGACGGCACAGGAACACCCGGGCAAGCGCATCGTGCGCTTGAAGGGCGGTGACCCCTATGTCTTTGGCCGTGGCGGCGAGGAAGCCCTAGCCCTCAAAGCGGCAGGCATCGGCTTCGAGGTCGTGCCGGGCGTGACTGCCGGCATCGCCGCCCCCGCTTATGCAGGCATTCCCGTCACCCACCGGACCTGTTCGAGTTCTGTCACCTTGGTGACCGGCCACGAAATGGCTGGCAAGCCCGAAAGCGCCATCGATTGGGATGCGCTCGGCAAGCTTAACGGAACGCTCTGCCTTTACATGGGTATCCACGACCTGCCCCATATTTCAGAGCAGCTCATTTTCCATGGCAAGCCCGCATCCACCCCCGTTGCACTCGTACGCTGGGGCACCACTCCCCAGCAGGAGACGCTCACGGGTACGCTCGAAACCATCGCCAGCCTAGCGGAAGAAGCCAACTTCCAAGCACCCGCGATGATTGTGGTGGGAGAGGTCGTCTCGCTTCGGGATAAACTCGACTGGTTCGAAAGCTGCCCGCTTTTCGGCAGAACCGTCGTGGTCACACGTTCACGCGCTCAGGCGTCCTCCACTACGTCCCAGCTTCGCGCCCTAGGTGCCCAGGTCTTCGAATATCCCTCAATCGCCATCGCACCACGCGTTTTAGATGAAGGCCAGCTCGCGATTTTCCACAACCTTTCGCGCTACGATTGGATTGTTCTCACCAGCGCGAATGGCGTTGAATGCTTCATGGCGGACATCGAGAAAGCGGGGCTTGACTCACGTGCGCTCGCGGGGGTCAAGATTGCCTCCATCGGGCCGGCAACAGCACGTGCCCTCAAAGCGCATGGTCTCACGCCCGACCTCATACCTCCGCGCTTCATCGCAGAATCCATTGCCAGCTCGCTCATCGAACAGGGCGTTGGCGCAGGGTCGCGCATACTCCTCGCACGTGCAGCGGCAGCCCGTAATGCTCTTCACCACCTGCTTGAAAACGCGGGTGCAAGCGTGGATGTTATGCCCCTCTACGACACCGTGATGCCCTCACTGGGCGAAGCGACCGAAGAACTCGTCGACAAGCTCCGCGCAGGCGCAATCGACGCAGTGACCTTCACTTCTTCCTCAACGGCCCGAAACTTTGTCGCCTCGCTCGATCAAAGCGTCGGAGCTGAAGAGAGGGATAATCTGCTCGAAAACGTAAAACTGGCAAGCATCGGTCCCGTCACGAGCGAGACTCTGCGCGCCGCTGGGCTCGAGATCGCCGCTGAGGCAGACCCCTATACTATTCCGGGTCTCATCGCCTGCCTCACGAAGCTGTTCGCGTAGACGCGGCCTTTCCTCTCGCCCTGGAGGGAAGGCTCAGGAGGATGACTGCTCCCAGCACCAGAATGCACCCGGCACAGGCAAGCACTGTCATGGTCTCGCCACGGACGAGCACGCCCAGAAGCGATGCCACAACTGGCTCCACCGTGGCGAAGATAGCTGCCTTGCTCGCCTCCATCTTCTGCAGACCGAGCGTGTAGAGCAAGAAGGGGACAATAGCCGTCAAGCATCCCATGACGACCACCGTGAACGCGAACCAACCAGGCGAGCTGATATTTGCGGCGGTCGCCACTATTTCAGTCGGGCTGCTTAGAAGCAGCGTGGCTAGACCCGCGATGATAAAGGCATAGGTGGTCACCGTGAATGGGCTGTAGCGTTTGAGCGCCATCGTTCCGAAAATGCTGTAGAGACCGTATCCGATGGCCGAGCACAGACCAAGCAACAGCCCCGTTAGCGTAACCGTGCCATCAAAGCCCGAGACGAGAACACACCCCGCAAAAGCGCAAGCGAGCGCCACAAGCTTCTTTTTCGTGAGCTTTTCGTGGAAGAGGACCGCAGACATGAGCATGACCCAGATGGGCGACGTGTAGAGAAGAATCGCAGCGGCAGACATAGACATCATCTGGATGGATGAGAAGTAGCAGAAGGTGAAAAAGGTCAGGCTGACAAGACCGAGGCCCAGAAACAGGGGCACATCGCGCAGGCGAATGTGCCACTCTCCCCTCCCCCGCACAGTGATGACCAGCGAAAACACGAGGGCCGCAACCATAAAGCGCATGGCAGCAATCTGCAGGGATGAGAAGCCTAGATCAGCGAAGTAGTGCACGAAAAGGCCGAGCGTTCCCCAGAGCACGCCAGCGGAGATGACGAACACCGTCCCCACAGCACCAGGTTGTCTTGCCACTGCCACTCCCGACTATAGGACATTCTCACATGGCCATCCCTTGATAATGGAAGCCGCCGAACGTGAGCACATGGTAACAAACAGTTTCTGAACTCAAGAGCTTCAACTTACAAACGGCGCCCGAGCATGCTATGGACAGCGCTGTTTAACATGCTCATTACATGCCTCATCGATAATACCTGCTAGATATGAGATACTTTTAACAGTTACATGACTTTGTCAGGCGTTGTCTGGCATGTGCGGTTTGTATCCGTGTGCCCTATGTCAAGAGGATACTGCTCGTTTTCCATAAAGGGGAGGAACGTATGATTGGCATCTCGAAGCTCTACTGCGGCTCGGTGGAGCCCGCCGACGTGCTCCGTTACAAGCGTCGTTCAAAAGTGCTTCCAAGCGGACTGCTCCAGTTCTCACGGGACAAGAAACCAGTCGTGGTGTGGAACTGCACACGTACCTGCAACCTCAAGTGCATGCACTGCTACGCGGCTGCTGCAAATCATCAGTTCGAGGGAGAGATGACCACCGAAGAGGGCAAGGCCATGGTTGATGACCTCGCCGCATTTGGCAGCCCGGTCCTCCTGCTCTCAGGTGGCGAACCCACCATGCGCCCAGATCTGCCCGAAATCGCCCAGTATGCGAAGAGCAAGGGCATGCGCGTGGTCATCTCCACCAACGGGACCCTCATCTCCCCCGAGTTTGCCCGGACCATGGCAGACGTGGGGCTCTCCTACGTAGGTGTCTCGCTCGACGGGGCCCGCACGACCCACGACGAGTTCCGCAAATCCCCCGGCAGCTTCGATGCAGCGCTCGAAGGCATGCGCAACTCTCGCGAAGCCGGCATCAAGGTCGGCCTCCGCATGACCGTGAGCAAGCTCAACGCCGATGACATCGACGAGATGTTCGACCTCATGCAGACCGAGGGCATCAACCGCGCCTGCTTCTATCACCTGGTCTACACCGGCCGCGGTTCCAGTCTCATGGACGAGGACCTCGACCACGCCCAGACCCGCCGGGCTGTGCGCAAGATCATGGACCGCACTCAGCAGTGGTTCGACATGGGCGGAAAACCCGAAATCCTCACCGTGGACAACCATGCGGACGCCGTCTTCGTCTACCTCGAGCTGCTCCGTGAAGACCCCGACCACGCCAAGGACGTCATGCAGCTGCTCAACTGGAACCAGGGCAATTCCTCGGGCAACGGAATTGGCTGCGTCAGCTGGAACGGTGAAGTCTATGCAGACCAGTTCTGGCGCCACTTTAGCTTTGGCAATGTGCGCG
>CADBRF010000302.1 GCA_902796975.1 uncultured Coriobacteriaceae bacterium | reverse complement strand
GTTTGAGGGTTCGGAAGCGGCGACCTAGCAAACCCCTTGCTATCATGGTCCGCAACCTGGAGACGGCGAAAGCGCTCTGCGCCGTGAATGATGAAGAAGCAGCCTTGCTCACTGGCTCAATTCGGCCCATTGTGCTGCTCAGGCGCCATGCAGAATCGGCTATAGCCCCTGGCACGGCTGGGACCCTGCCCGAACTGGGCGTCATGCTGCCTTCTACACCCCTGCAACATCTCCTCTTGGCTGCATGCGATAGACCCCTTGTCATGACAAGCGGCAACATCAGCGGTGAGCCTATCGTCGCAGACGATGTGGAGGCGTTTGCAAAACTGGGCCATGTCGCCGATGTCTTTCTCGGCAACAACCGCGCTATCGTCTCCCGCTACGATGATTCAGTTGCAAGAATTACAGCTGAGGGCGCCATCCAGATGGTGAGGCGTGCACGTGGCTATGCACCGGCGCCTATATACGCGCCAGCTCTTCTCGGGAACGCATCCCCTGTTATCTTTGCCGCGGGTTCGGAACAGAAGGCAACTTTCTGCTATCTCCGAGGCGACCGTGCCTACATATCTCAACATCTAGGAGACCTTGAGCATCTCGGCGCATGGAAAGCCTGGAAAGAAGCGAAGACTCAATTCGAGTCCCTCTTTGACCTTTTCCCTGATGCACTTGCGTGCGACCTGCATCCGGAATACATCAGCTCGAAATGGGCACGGGCTCAGGAAACTGTGACCATTGAGGTTCAGCATCATCATGCTCATATCGCTTCAGTGCTTGGGGAGAATAACCTGCAAGGGCAGGTGATTGGGGTTACACTCGATGGCACGGGCTATGGAAGTGACGGAACCATCTGGGGTGGCGAAGTTCTTATAGCAAACCGTTCTGAATTCGAGCGGTTCTGGCATCTCCCCTCCTTCCAACTTCCGGGTGGTGCGGCTGCAGTCAGGGAGCCCTGGAGAACAGGATATGCGATTCTCAAAGCCTACTCGAGCCAAAGCGAGCCCCTGTTCCCCCAGCTCTCTCTCGAAAACCCCCAGTTCGAGGAGTCTTTGCAAGGCATGAAGCAAGTGAAGCTCATTGATCAGATGATCGAGAAGCATATCAATTCCCCTGTCTGCTCCTCTCTCGGTCGTCTCTTCGATGGAGTTGCCGCCCTTCTCGGCATCTGTCAGATTGCAGGCTATGACGGAGAGCCAGCATGTCTGCTCGAAGCTGCTGCTCAAAAGGAACTTCAAGCTGGCCAACCGCTTGCAAGTGCAAAAGCAGGGTGCGCCCCGTTTACCGCCCTGAGCTTTCACCAAGCTGTGACGGCGGCTATTATCAACGCATGTGAGGATGCTCGAATCCAAACCGGTATAGACCGTGTTGCGCTCAGCGGCGGTTGTATGGTCAACCGGCTTCTTTCAACACAGCTTAGAACTGGGTTGGCAAAACGAGGATTCAGCGTATACGAAAATATCGAGTTGCCCCCAAACGATGGGTGCCTCTCGTACGGACAGGCAATAGTCGCGCAGGCGCGGCTTTTGGAGGAGTAACTATGTGTCTTGCTATTCCTGCTCAAATCAAGAGCATTGATGAAGAGGAACGCATGGGCGAGGTCGACATTCTCGGCGTGACCCGCAAGGTGGCACTCGATCTTGTTCCTCGTGCGAAGGTGGGAGATTACGTGCTCGTGCATGCGGGTTACGGCATCGAGATTGTGGACGAACAGTACGCGAATGAGACCCTCGACCTCATTCGTCAATTCCCCGAGCTCGTAAACGAGGACCATCCTGGCATGGGAGCAGGTGCTGCCTTATGAGTCTCGACCTTTCCGGTTTTCGCGACCCGAAGCTCGGGCGAGAGCTCGTCGGGGCAATCCATGAAGTCGCCCCCGCCGCGCTCGAACGCTGTAACGGCTCAATTAAGCTGATGGAAGTCTGCGGGACGCATACGGTAGCCCTTGCACGCGCAGGCATCCGCTCCATCCTCCCCGAGGGGGTTCAGCTCATCAGCGGCCCCGGATGCCCCGTCTGCGTCACGGCAAACCATGAGATCGACACGGTCATAGCGCTCTCCCGTATTCCGGGTGTCATCATCACCACGTTCGGAGATATGACCCGCGTGCCTGGTTCCACCTCTTCTCTCAACGAGGAGAAGGCTAAGGGCGCGGACGTCCGCATTGTCTACTCGCCTCTCGATGGCCTATCTATTGCTGAACAGAACCCAGACCGCCAAGTCATCTTCATTGGCGTGGGCTTTGAGACCACGACTCCTCTTATCTCTTCCGCAATTTTCAGAGCAGCTCGCAAGGGCGTGACAAACTTTTCCGTCTTCACGGCGCACAAAACCGTTCCCGCAACACTCGATGCCCTGGTAAACGACCCAGAGGTCGACATCACGGCCCTCATGCTGCCCGGCCACGTGAGCACGATTATTGGCAAACATCCCTACGAATTCCTTGCGGAGAAGTATCATATCCCCGGTGTCATTATGGGCTTTGAGCCAGTCGATCTGCTCTCAGGCATCTATCTATTGCTGAAAATGCTCTCAGAGGGCAAGGCGGAAATCGTCAACGATTATCGTCGCTGCGTCATGGACGAGGGCAATGTCGCAGCTCAAGAGATGATCGCCCGCGTGTTCGAGCCTGCCGATGCGAACTGGCGCGGCCTAGGTGTAATCCCCAACTCAGGGTACAAGCTGAGGGACGACTACGAAGCCTTCGACGCCCTTAAGCGTTTCAGCCCAGATGTCGAGCCAACAGTCGAGCCAAGAGGCTGCAAGTGCGGCGACGTTCTCCGCGGTATCATCGCACCGAGCTCCTGCCCCCTCTTCTCTAAGGTCTGCTCCCCTGAGCACCCTGTGGGACCCTGTATGGTTTCAAGCGAGGGCTCTTGCGCTGCGTATTACAAGTACCTTCGTTAGTTCTTTGGAGCGTCACATCACAGCATCTCGAGATCAAAGGAGAACCTCAGTGAACGATTTCGTGTTTCAATCTCCAACTCGCTTTGTCTTTGGCAAAGGCATTACCGATACCGTTGGACAGACTCTTGCAGAAGCTGGGTTCAAGAAAGCGCTCATCGTGTATGGAGGGTCCAGCGTAAGGCGCCTCGGCACGCTTGCACGTGTCGAAGACTCCCTGAAAGCTGCAGGTATTGACTTCGTCGAATTAGGTGGTGTGCGTCCTAATCCCGAGGTCAATTCAGTCCGCCAAGGCCGTGAAATCGCTCGTGCCGAAAAGGCAGACGTCCTTCTTCCCGTGGGCGGAGGAAGCGTTATAGATTGCGCCAAGGCGATTGGGTTCTCCTCTGCTTACGAAGGCGACCCTTGGGATTTCTTCTCCGGGAAAGCCGCTCCTTCCGAATGCCTCCCCATTGCCTGCGTGCTTACCATCCCAGCTGCGGGTTCTGAAGCTTCTGGCTCTTGCGTCATCAGCAACGACGAACTTGGAATGAAGCGCGGTGCCAATGGAGATTGCTTCCGCCCGGCTTTCGCCTTTATGGACCCGGAGCTGACCTACACCTTGCCCGCATACCAGGCCGGGGCAGGCATCACCGATATGATCGCTCATATTTGCGAGCGTTTCTTCAGTGGGACTGGTACCTCCCGTGTCACCGAGAATATCGCACTTGGGCTCATCAACGCTATTATGGACGCAGCCGAGAAGCTCAAAGAAGACCCGAAAGACTACGAGGCACGTGCCGATATCATGTGGGCAGGAACTCTCGCCCATAACGACATAGCTGGATGCGGCCTCAACGCGAAACCCCTGTCGCGTGCCGGCGGCTGGGAGAGCCACGGCATAGAGCATGAGCTTTCCGCGCTCAACCCCAAGATCACCCACGGGGCAGGCCTTGCCGTCATGATGCCCGCGTGGATGCGGTATGTCTGGCGCGAGAACCCAGACAGATTCCTGCAGTTCGCCCTAGGTGTTTTCGATATTGAACCGGTAGATGACTCCGACGAGGCGATTGAAGACGCAGTAACTGTCGCAATAGACGAGCTGCAGAGCTTCTTCGCCTCCCTCGGTATGCCCACAAAACTCGGTGAGCTGGGTATAACCG
>CADBRF010000301.1 GCA_902796975.1 uncultured Coriobacteriaceae bacterium | reverse complement strand
TGTCCTTGACGTACTGGAGGCCGCCCTTGGCCTTGATGCCCTGATAGTTGAAGTAGAAGAACGCGACCGTGGAGAGCGCCCAGGTGACTGAAAGCGAACCGGTCGGGGTCTTGCAACCAGGGATAAGACCGATGATGTTGGAAACGAGAATGAAGAAGAAGAGCGTTTCGATGAGGGGCATGAAGCGCTCATAGCCCTTGCCGATGGCGTTCTCGCCCATGTTTCGACGTACGGCATCGTAGCCATATTCGACCATGTTCGCGAACTTGTCGGTGGGAACCAGAGAATCGCGCTTGCCGCCAACGATGACGACAACGGCGGTAACAACCACACAGATGATCATCCAGAAGATGTACTGGGTGAGACCAGTACCGCCGAATCCAAACAGATACTGCGAATCAAACGAATGGCTTAGCTCCTGAATGGGAGTAACCCCACTTGCCCCAGGAGAGGAAAGCGTTTCTAGCGGACTCACGAACCCTCCTCCTACTACTTACGTACAATACGATAGACACCGAGGCCAAGCGCTCCAACGACGAGCACCGCCACTTCGGCGATCACGAACGGCAAAACCATGTCGCGCATGTTCACCGCCGCCAGGATGAACCCGGCGAACAGGATGATGAGCGAGAGAGCAACGCTGATAAGGGCCACGGTAAGCATGCCAGTCTTGCCACCCGGCTTGTCATCAATCGTGACGTGGCGAATCGAGCGCATTCCCCAGAGCAGGGGAAGAAAGCCAACGAGGCCTGTTGCAACGCCCAGAACAATTGCCAGAGTCATTGAGTTACTTTCCATCGTCTCAACATTCTTTGCCCACAGAAATCCCATTTCTTTGGGCGTGACACATGATAACGAATGAGATTCAGTCTATTGCAAAGCATCGCGTCCCTATGCCGCAAACGGGCAATACGGCGGCGTTGCTGAGACGTAAACATGTTCAGGCATCAAATCCGCTGTACATGCAGGTAGGTAGACAAAACCGCAGATTAGGCCTTTGCCAAATCCCCTTCTCCACCCCGTTTGGATGGGAGTTCCAGTTTCCGCACGATAATGCCCGACTCCTCGAGCAGGTCTCGGGCAAGACCATCGGGATAGCCTTCGCCATATACGATTTCGGTGACACCAGCGTTGAGAAGCATCTTGGTGCATTGCGTGCAGGGCTGCGTCGTGCAATATAGCACGGAATTATCCATGGGAAGACCATACCGAGCTGCCTGGATGATGGCATTTTGCTCGGCGTGGATGCCCCGGCACAGCTCATGCTGCTGGCCAGAAGGGATGCCGAGCTGCTCGCGGAGGCAGCCGACCTCCAGGCAGTGCGCAAGTCCAGATGGACCTCCGTTGTAGCCCGTGGCGATAATGCGCTTGTTATGAACGAGGACCGCGCCCACATGGCGACGCAGACAGGTCGATCGCGTGGCAACCTGCTCCGCAATCTCCATGAAGTATTCGTCCCAGCTCGGTCTCGTGTCTGCCATTGCCACCATCTCCGTTGCTATGAGAACTGCTCCCGCTGTCAAATCAGAGCGTATGCGAACCGGCGCATCCTAGTTCTCGAGGTCCATGATCTTCTCAACTCTGCGCGCGTGACGCCCACCGGCGAACTCCGTGCGAAGGAAGACCTCGATAATGGATTCATTCGTGGCAAGGTCGACGAAACGTCCCGAAAGCGTAACGATATTGGCATTGTTGTGTTCCCTGCAGAGCTCCGCGAAGGGAACGCTCGTCACATTAGCAGCGCGGATGCCGCGGATCTTGTTCGCCGCGAGCATCATGCCGATGCCGGTTCCGCACACGAGAATGCCGCGGTCGCACGCGCCTGATGCGACGGCGCGAGCGGCAGGAGCAGCGTAGTCTGGATAATCGACGCTCTCTGTTGAGTTGCAGCCGAAATCCTCGACCTCATACCCCTGATCGGTCAGCCAATCGCGAATCTGCTCCTTCTGCTCGAACCCGCCATGATCGCTTGCGAGGGCGATGCGCATGTGTAGCTCCCTTCAACGTTTTCCAACACCTGCAACTGTACCGCGAATACTGGGGTTTTCCAAGGTCGTCACACAGACGGGCAGAGCGTTTTTCGAAGTGCAGAAGGCTTCACGCACCCGTTCACGGGCGGTGACTCTTCTTGGCGACGGCAAGAAGGCCTTCTTCGGAAATTGGCCCCTCTCGAAGCACGCGCAAACCCTCTCCCGAACAGTCGACGATTGTGGAAGCACATCCGCCAGCACATCGCGGGGCATACGCATCATCAAAGGGATAGGCGAGCTCTCTGAAACGGGCGTCGAGTGCCGAGAAATCCCGCTGAGCAGGCATGCCGTGGAGATTCGCGCTCGTGCAGGCAATGGGGCATCCAAGCTCTTGGATAAGCTTGCGAACAAGAGGCTCATCGGGAATGCGGAAGGCGATCGTGCCATCGGGAGCAGGCCTCCCGAGAAGTTTCGCCTTGTTCGAGGCGCCAACCACGAGTGTGAGCGCCCCCGGCCAGAAGGCGCTGGCAAGGCAATCCGCCCAGCTGGGAACGGCATCCGCATACTGGTGAAACATCTCCAGCGATGACACGAGCCAGGGAAGCGTCTGCCCCACCGGACGCTGCTTAAGCTCGAAAATCCGGTCATAGCCGGCTGATCCCGGCAAGGCTGCAAGCCCATAGACCGTATCCGTGGGGACAAGAACTGTCTCCCCCGCGCGGAGCGAATCCAGCGTCGAATCAAATGCCGTGCTCACCTAGGCCACCTGCCCTGATTCGATAAGAGCCGCGGCGTGCTCGAGGGCGACGTGCTCGGTGCTGCCCGAAAGCATGCGGGCGACCTCGGCGACACGCCCTTCACCCTCGACAGGGAAAACGAGTGTGCTGGGGATGCCCCCCTCGCCCTCGTCCTTGACAACCACATAGTGCTTGTTCGCGCGAGCTGCTACCTGAGGCAGGTGCGTCACGACAATGACCTGCACGAACTGCGCAAGTTCTGCCAGACGACATGCAACGGCCTCCCCTGTCTTGCCACCAATGCCTGCATCGATCTCATCGAAGACGAGCGTCCACGCGTCATTGCCCTGCTCAGGCGCAGAACCCGCATAGCGCGTGCACTCGAGAGCAAGGAGAATGCGGGAGAGCTCGCCACCGGAGGCGATACGCGAGAGCGGACGAGCAGTCACGCCTTCTGCGGGACGGTAGAGAAGCTCAGCCTTCTCCGGGCCAGCAGCGGTCCAGCGGTCAAGCGGGAGCTCCTC
>CADBRF010000300.1 GCA_902796975.1 uncultured Coriobacteriaceae bacterium | reverse complement strand
CGGCGGAACGGGCACGTGCGGCAAGTGCCGTGCCAAACTCATCGCCGGTACGGTTGACAGCACGCGCAATATCCATCTCGATGACAGCGAGTATGTAGATGGATGGCGCCTTGTTTGCCAAAGCAGCGTTTGCGGCGATGCGACCATCTGGATTCCCCCAACTGCGTGGAGCTTCAAGAAGGGTATCCAGACCTCGAGCCTTTCTGCTGCTGAAGAGCTTAACCGCTACGATCACGACATTCGTGCGATTTTCGACACCGGAATCGAACGCGATGCTCCGCACGGGGGCTATGGCATCGCTATCGACATCGGCACAACCACCGTTGCCGCCGCTCTGATTGACCTGGAAACGGGCACGATGCTCGACCATATCAGCTCGGGGAATGCGCAAATTCGCTACGGGGCAGATGTCATCAACCGCATCATCAACCAGAGTAAGCCAGAGGGCATCTGGAAATTGCAGCACGCGGTACGCGAGGAGACCGTCATCCCGCTCATCGAGGGGCTCTGCTCTCATGCAGGCATCTTGCCCCAGAGGGTCATCCGTTGCGTCATCGCGGGCAATACCACCATGGAGCATCTCTTCTTGGGGGTAGACGCCTCGAGCATCAGACTCGAGCCCTTTGTGCCCAAGTTCCTAGAAGTACACGGCAAAACAGCCAGAGAAGTCGGTCTTCCGCTTGCCCCCAACGCCAGCGTGGTGTTCGCCCCCAATGTGGGCAGCTATGTGGGGGGCGATATCACTGCGGGCGTGCTTGCTTCGCGCCTGTGGACTTCCGAGGAGATGACGCTCTTCGTTGACCTCGGCACGAATGGCGAGCTGGTACTGGGCAACGCGGATTTCATGCTCTGCTGTGCCTGCTCGGCGGGTCCTGCTTTCGAGGGCGGCGATATCTCATGCGGTATGCGCGCTACGAGGGGAGCTATCCAGGCCCTCACTATCGACCCGGAAACCCTTGAGCCGATTTACAACGTTATCGGCAGTGTCAGGCCTCTCGGCCTGTGTGGATCCGGCCTCGTCGATGTGGTGGCAGAGCTCTTCCGCAGAGGCTTTATCGACGCCAAGGGCAGGTTCACCCGCGAGCGCGGGCGTGTGCGCTTCAACGAACATGGCCGCGGAGAATATGTAATCGCCTTTCCCTCTGAAAGCGGAACGGGCTCGGCAATCACCATCAATGAAACCGATATCGACAACTTCATCCGCGCGAAAGGGGCTATCTTCTCTGCCACGCGCTCGATGCTGAGCTCGCTTGATATGCCGGTCGACATGCTCGACAGGGTAATAATCGCTGGAGGTATTGGTGGGGGTATCAACATCCATAACGCCATCTCTATTGGCATGCTCCCCAAGATTCCGGAACTGCGCTACAGCTATGTGGGCAATTCGAGCCTGACTGGCGCCTGCTCCATGCTACTCTCGGCGGATGCGACCAATCGGACTTTCGAGCTTGGACGCAATATGACCTACATCGAGCTTTCCACCCATCCGGGTTACATGGATGAATTCGTAGCGTCGTGCTTCCTCCCGCATACGGATGCAAGTCTCTTTGCCTAGCGCGAAGGGAGCGGACGCTGGTGACGAAAGGCGAGCAATGACTGAAGAAAAACCGCAGATTGCCACGTTGCACGACAACAAGAATGAGCATCCCATCGAGTACTACTCCGAACGCTTTGCCCAGGCCAACCCGGCGGAGATGGCTAGGCGGTCTGGCGTGCTCTACGATGCCGAAAATCAATGGTTCACCGTTCACCTCCTTGGGCGCGAAGTTCGCCTGGCATGGCCTAGCATGGAGACTGTCTGCGCTGATACGGGCGCGGCAACTGCTCCCAACGTACGCATTCTCCTGGGACATCTCGTACTGGAGCACCAGCTGGTGCCGGGTTCTGGCACTTTTGTTCCCTATGCGCAAATCCCCTGGGGGCAGGCTTATCTCAAGGCGTTCACCGGGCGCTGCATCAACCGCCTCGCCTTCATGTTCAAGAGCGCAAGCCAGTTCTCCCTGGCCTGCGAAAAGCTTGGGGGCATGCCTGCGGCGGACGGTGATGCCTCGTACGATTTTGAGTTCGTAGACGGAGTCTTTGTGCGGCTTGTGGTGTGGGAGGCCGATGACGAGTTCCCACCTTCTGCCCAGATCCTCTTCTCCGACAATACCCAGCTTGCCTTCACAGCAGAGGATCTTGCGGCGGTGGGCGATATCCTTCTCGGCGCCCTCAAGTCCTGTCGGGAATAGGAAGATGACTTCGCACCAGCCAAAAGTCTCAGGGGAAACTGGCTGGTGGCGGTGAGCGGAAGTGAGAGGCGGGGATGATGGGACGCGATGTCGAGTGCGATGAAGAGGGCTATGTCATCACCATGTCCTGCATCAGGTGCGGTGTCTGCTTCAAGGTCTGTCCAAGCAATTGCATCGAGTGGGACGAAACCGGGCTTCCCTGTATCGACCAGACCCGCTGCACCCTATGCGGTGCGTGCAACGATGCCTGCCCCGCGCGGGCAATTTTCAATCGCGGAGACTGAAACAAGAGGCGCGCGGGCGATCAAGACTGGCGGTTTGCAACCTCCATTGCAGCCTTGTAGGCGTCCTCGCCCATGCAGAGGCGAGCGTATTTGCACCATTTGACACATGACACCTTGTTGTTGAAGACCTCGAAGCCGCAGTTGTCACACTTGACGGAAGCGTCCGTGGAAAAAACCTCGACTTCAGCGCCACACTGCGGGCAGGTGCGGATTTCAAGCGTTGGTGTCGGGTCATGACCGGAGCATCCTGTAAGCGTATCCACGGCGATTCTCCTCAGCAATTGAATTTGGTTCCGGATGTATTCTGCATCATAGCTTTGAACGCAAACCGAGCTCGTTGTGAATGCAACGAAATCAATGCAATTCCCCCTACATATTGTCAATTCGCCCCCGCCTCGCGCGGAGAACATGACAATTGTCTACGAGGTAACTGTCATGGTGGCCGGCTAGTTGCGGTTGTTGCGTTCTTTGAGCTCGGCGGCAATCTCGGCAATGGTCATGGTGCGCACATCATGAGTGGGCATGGCGCGGAGGAACTGCTTGCCATAGCCCTTGGTCTGCAGTCTCGCGTCTGCCAAAATCAAGGAGCCGCTATCGGTAGAGTTGCGGATGAGTCTGCCTGCCGCTTGCTTCAGGTCCATGATTGCCTCGGGGAGGGAGTATTTCCGCCAGGCTGCGCGCTCTTCTCGAAGCTCCCGCTCGCGAGCGAGAGGGTCGCTCGGTCTTCCAAAGGGCAGTTTTGGGATGATAACGCACCGGAGTGTGTCGCCAGGCGCATCGAAGCCCTCCCAGAAAGATTTCAGCGCAAACAGCGAGAGCGCTTCATCCGAAAGAAAGCGGTCTCGCAGATTCTTGGTGCTGATGCCCCTCACCTGAGCAGCAAGGTCAATGCCCTCAGCCTTGAGCTGGGGTTTGAGGGAATGGTAGAGCTGTTCCATCTCGCGGCGGTTGGTGAAGAGCGTGAGCACCGAACCGCCCATCGCGCGGTGCACATCGAGCAACAGGCGGGCGAGCTCGCCCTGATACTGGCGATCGTGCGGGTCTGGGATGTCACTCGGCAGATAGATGGTCATGTGGTTCTCGAAATCGTAGCTCGATGCGAGCTGCTTGGTTGCCACGCGGTGTTCGGGCAACAGGTCCAGGCCCGTGGCATGGAGAAAGTGCTTGAAGGGGTTCGAGGCATCTCCTGTGGCTAGTGTTGCAGAGGTGTAGACGACGCTCTTTGTATTAGGGTAGAAGCTCTCGGCCAGCTCGGCGCCAATATCGAGCTTCTCCGCGCACAGGGCTTCGGCGATTTTTGTAGGACGGCGGTCGAGCTGGGCAGAGTAGACATAGGTCTCGTCGCTTCCGTCCAAAACGAGTTCCAGAGCTTCCCGCATAGCGTTGATTGCGCTGGTGACATGGGAAAGATCCGCCTTCTGCTCGGTGAATGCGTTGTCGAACCCTTCCAGCCGGGAGATGAGGTCGCGGAGCAAGCGCACGAGGTCGCCCAGCTTCTCCGAGAGCTTGCCGCCCAGGCGTTCGAGCGTTGCCCAGGTCCCGCTAGCCCGCAGGTCGGGGCCTACCCAGAGGGTAAGTCGATCGTAGCTGCCTTGGCGCTCGTTGCTCTCCTCTGCCAGATCCTTTACGTAGGAGAAGAAGGAGGAGGAAAGCGCTTGAATCTGCTCGCAATGGGCTGTTATATCGGCAGTTATGCCATAGAGGATATCGCCGCCGTCGGTGCCACTTGCGGTGCGGCGTACGCGGGCGATGGTGCCGCTCTTGTTGCTTGAGAGGCGCAGCAGGGCGTTGTTCAGGTCGCGGGCGGTTATGGAGCATGAGAGCTGTCTGCGGGCTTCCGTCTCGGTGGCGTGAGCCTCATCGATGATCCAATGGCGGATGGGCGGGAGGATGCCGTTGTCCATCTCGATGTCGCGGAAGAGAAGCGCATGATTGGTCACTACGATATCGGCCGAATCTGCCGCACGGCGTGCCCCATGCAGGAAGCAGAGGTGGGGATAGAAGGGGCAACGCGATTTGAGGCAATCGGTGGGGTTTGCCTCGATATCGCTCCTAGACACGCTGTACCAGTTGAAATTGATGGCATCCAGATCACCCCAGCTGGTCTGCCCGGTGAAGCTTGCAATCGTGGCGACCATCTCTATGGTCGAGGCGGAAAGCTCATGCCCATCAGCTGCCATACGCTCGACCTTGCGGAGGCAAGGGTAGTGTTCGTAGCCCTTGAGTGCGACGTACGAGAGCGATCCGAGCGCGCGTGAGAGGCGGGGGAGTTCATGGTAGATGAGCTGGTCCATGAGGGCGTTGGTCTTCGTGGCAACGCCGACGGTGATGCCGTTTCGCTTTGCGGAAAGCGCAGCTGGTAGAAGATAGGCCATGGATTTGCCCACTCCGGTCCCGGCTTCCAGCGCGCGAAAGCCATTCTCGCGAAAGGCTGCGCCCACTTCGAGGGCCATTGCCACCTGTTCCTCGCGAATTTCATAACCAGGATACATGGAGCTTGCCGTGCCGCCCGGAAGAAAGGCGCCGCGCAGTTCTCGCTCCGATGGAAAGCTCAGGGGTATTCCCTCCGCGTCGGCCTTGCTGCTTTCGTGCTCGGGCCGCACGCGTTCAGAGCGAAGGCGACGGAGACTGAAGTCCACGCCTGGCTCGGCGGCGGCGCGCGTCTGAAAGAGCTGCCGAAGCGGCCAGTCCGTCTCCGGGCTCAGCTTTGAGATCCAGGTTGCCATGCCAGCGGGCAGGTCCGCGAGCGCCATGAGGAGGATGCGCCACACCCCGCAGAGTGCGGTGACATCGTCATCGGCGCGGTGAGTTGGGCTGTAGAGGCCAAAGGCGTTGGCCAGATCGATGAGGCGGTGCGATTTGATGCGGGGCAGGACGATGCGCGAAAGCGCGACCGTGTCGATCCATGACCCCATGAGGGTGCCGGGTCGTGCCTGACGCATCACGACGCTCTGATCGAATTCCGCGTTGTGGGCAACGAGGTCTGCGTCCCCTACAAACTCGGCGAGCTGGGCGACGGCCTCTGCGGGCGTGGGGGCATCCTTCACATCTTCGTCGGTGATTCCCGTGAGCTCCACGATTTCGGCGGGGATATGGCGTCCGGGGTTCACGAAGGTGTTGAACCGGGCGACGATTTTGGGGCCCTCCATACGGGCGGCGGCAATCTGGGTGAGGGCATCATGCGCTACATCAAGACCAGTCGTCTCTGTGTCGATGATGACCACGGGCTTTTCCACCAACGCGAAAGCCCCTTCGCGTGCGCGCTCTGCAAATGCAGCGTAGCGAGCGCGAATGTTGGCGCCGGTGCCGGGGATGAGGTATTCGTCGAGAGTCTGAATTGCCGGCGCGAGATGGGATGCTCGGGTGCCGATAGCATTGAGGTCGCCGGGGATGGGCAGGTCCTCCTCATAGGCGGCAAGACCTTTGGGTATGCTCTCGTCCCCGAACTCCATTGGCGGAATATCGTCTGGTGGAAACTCGTCCATGGGGATGTCGTCCATGGGGATATCGTCCAGCGACCAGTCTTTGCTCAAGTTGCCACCACACCTTGCCTCGGCGCCCAGCAGGGCTCTTCTCTTTTTGCATATGTTTGCAGCCTACCACGGGAAAGCGACACAGAGCTGCGGAGAAAGGAAAAAGGCGTCGTCATGTCCGATGCCCGCCCTCATGCCGCCGTAATCGAGGCTCTCGGCGGCTATAATCCCTTCTCGAACGCGACAAAGAGGAGTTGCAATGCCAGACAACAACGAGCGCTATTACGGCACCTACTGCAAGCTTGAGAACAGAAACGATACAACCGAGATCAAGCTTGATGGCAATTCGGTTTTCGTGGGCAATCCCGCCCAGCTGCATGTGGAGACCCATGTCACCGAGGCTGGCAAGGAAAAGCCCCGCGTCATTGTCGCGCGCGACGAGAAGATGGCAATTGGCTTTCTGCCAACAGGCGTGGCAAAACGTGTGATAGCCCTCTCCAAAAAGGGCTGGCTCGTTCACGCCTTCCCCGCGCTCGTCGTGTTCGATAAGCTGAACGACTCCTACTGGTGCGAAGTGGCTCTCGTCGCCTATCCGCCCGAGGAGCGCGCCGCCTTCGACCCCTTTGTCGAGCGCCTGAAGGAGCGTATCGCCAAGGGTGACCACCCTGAGGTCGCGCTCTCGGACAAACAGCTCGACCGCGTGATTGAAACCGCAGGCGAATGGTGTGATATGCCCGCCGCGCCCCTGCCATCCATCAGCAAGGGTTCTGCGCTCTATAAGACTCATCGCACCCAGACAGAGTCGCTTGCCAAGACAGCCTCCAATCATGGGAAGGGCTGCATGGTGGCCGTTGTCGCGGTGCTGGTCGTGGTCGTGCTGGTCATTCTATTCCTGTTGGGTGCCTTCTAGAGCATTTGCCGCGCTATCCGCCCTGTTGGCGCGTGCCTGCTGTGCTTTTTTTACTATGCGCCCGATGTTCCGGGTGTGAAAACCGCTAAACTCAGGTGTTCGCCAATACGAGAAGAGGTTCTATGCTTTCTGAGCGCGTGCTTTCACAAGCTGTGCACACTCTGTCCAATCGGTATCTTCGGCTTGAGCCCGTGCCCCAAGACCAGACGATGCTGCCGGGTCCTAAGCCCGGTCAGCGTTACATGCTCTATATGCACATACCATTTTGCGAGCGACTCTGCCCCTATTGCTCCTTCAACCGTTTTCCCTTTGAAGAGAAGAAGGCGCACCGCTATTTTGCGGACCTCCGCATGGAAATGGAAATGCTCGCGCGCCTCGGCTACGATTTCGATTCCCTCACCATTGGCGGCGGCACTCCCACAATCCAGCTCGATGAGCTGTTGCAGACCATCGCCCTCGCCCGCACCCTCTTCTCTATCAAAGAAGTAAGCTGCGAGACCAATCCCAACCATCTCACGTCCGAATACGTGGAGAAGCTCAACGGCAACGTTCAGCGTCTTTCCGTGGGCGTGCAGAGCTTCGATGACGGCCTGCTCAAGCAGATGGACCGCTATGAGAAATACGGCAGCGCGGACGAAATCTTCAACCGCATTATTGAAGTCGCTGACGCCAAGGCGTTCGCCACGGTCAACGTGGACATGATTTTCAACCTCCCCGCGCAAACCGAGGATATGCTCGTGAACGATATCGCTGCCATCCTCGAATGCCATGCCAATCAGACCACGTTCTACCCGCTCATGGCCTCGCCAGCGGTCGAGAAATCGCTTGCCCGTACGGTCGGTGAGGTCAACTACGATCGCGAGCAGCGCTACTATGAGATGATTTGCGAGGGACTGGCAACGGGTCCTGACGCGCAGTTCGAATTCGGCGACGCCTGGACCTTCAACAAGCAGACCAAGGCAATTGATGAGTACATTATAAACTACGAGGAATACCCGGCGCTGGGTAGCGGTGGGCTCTCCTTCCTCAATGAGAACCTCTACATCAATACCCTCTCGGTGAACCAATATCACGACGCCATTCAGAATGGACGTATGAGCGTTTTTGGACGCGCCAGGTTCTCCAAGCGCGATCACATGCGCTATCGCTTCATGATGCAGCTCTTCGGCCTGCGCTTGGACAAGAAGCAGTGGAAGAAGGATTTTGGCTGCACCGTGCTCGAGGGCCTGCCCGCCGAATGTGCCTTCATGGCGGCATCCGGTGCTATCGATGTCGACAACGACGAAGAAGTCACGCTCACGCCCAAAGGGCGCTATCTGATGGTGGCGATGATGAGGCAGTTCTTCGTAGGCGTGAACAGCGTTCGCGACGATGCGCGCAGCGCTCTGCCCGAAGATGAGCGCGATCTGCTCTTCGGCGCCGGTGTCGCCATCAAATAATCGAGACCTAGCTTTAGCCTTCCAGCAGAGATTCCGCGTAGCTTCTACAGGCGGCAACGAGCTCTGGCGGGTCGAGGGGCCTCGCCGCACCGAGGCAGGCGACGATATGCTTGGGCAGCCAATCGCCTCCAGTCCAGGACACACGGGCGGTGACGGACCCATCCAGCTCGGTGTACTTACGAGTGATGCCAGGCCATTCCGGAACAGGAGTTCCGGCAGCGAACCGCACATGGGTATAGATGATGTCTCCGTGGAGCAGATCGTCAATTGTGGGAACGCCATCGCGCGGCGTGAATGTGGCGTCAAGTGCCTGAGCGCTCTCGATACGGTCGAGGCGGAAGGCACGCCAAGCGCAGGCGGTGTGGCACCAGGCGATGAGATAGCGGAACTGCCCCGACGAGCTCACACGGTAGGGTTCGACATTACGCTCTGATTGCTTGCCGTTCTCGCTTCGGTAGCCCATGTGGAGCAAGGAATGGTGCTCGTCTTCGCAAGCCTGAGCAACAAGCTCTAATAGTTCGGGCGAATTGGGCTCTGCAACTGCGCGCACCCGGGCGTCGGGTTCTTCTTCTCCCAAGGCGCCACGGGCTGCGAGGAGCGATGACACGAGCTCGTCATCATCTGTGTAGCCCGCGCTCTCGAGCATATCGATGAGGGCGGTTACCTCCTGGCGGGTCAGGCGCAAGACACGTTTGGATTCTCCATCCCGCAAGGTGGCAAAATTCTCGCCCAATTCCATGCGAACGCCGATGGCGTCGTAGGAGAAGACAAGCTCTTCCAGGGCATCCCACACTTCTTCCTCGCTCGCGCCTAGGGTGCGGGCGGTTTGCGGAATGGAAATAGCCCCTTCGCGTTCGAGGAGAAAGAGGAGCTGCATGGAAAGGTCGGTATTCGCCATGTTAGGCTTCCTTGCAAACGTCGAGTGCGCGCTGTATGCCCACGAGATATGCAGCGCGCGCTTCGGGTGGGGCAATGGGTGTGACACCAGGGCCCATTTCGATGCACCAGCGTGCAAGAGCCTTGGCATCTGCCGCATCGATATGCCACAGATAGCTACCATCTCTCGCCTCGAGAGAGCCAAAGTCAAGAGTGAGTTGGCGAGCCCTGTTCTCGCTCGTGCCCTCTATGAGCACATCTGCTGCAATATGTCCGCCGCCAAACTGGAAGGGGAGCTTACGCCATTCGTCAAGGTCGAAGGGGTGACGCTCGAATGGAGATGTATCACGCGAGAAGGAGAGCGAGTTCATGCGGTCCAGTCTGAACTCTCGCATGCCATCGCGAGAGGGGTCAAAGGCGACGAGATATCCGCGTTTCTGCAGCACGAAGCAACCGGCGGGCTCTACTTCGCGCTCGGAGGTCTTGCCTTGCGCGTCGGTGTAGGAGAACTTGAGCCGCTTGCTTTCGGCAATGGCGGTTTTGACCTTGTAGAGCCGCCCGGCTTGGGTATTGCGCCCCGAACCGGTTTTCTTGGGGCTATCGATGTTCTCGATCATGAGGTCGGGAATCTCGAGTTCGTTGGAGAGCTTGACTAAGGCGTGCCTGAGTTCGTCTGCCAACGGGTAGGACTGGTCGGAGATAAGAGCGCCAGCCAGTACGCGCAGCACGCTCGCCTGTTCCTCCGTTATCTCCACGGGGGCGGCATAGGTGCGCTGCGCGTCGATGCTGTAGCGCATCTGACCGTCGAGCTGCAGGTAGATGCCCCTGCTTTCCAGGTCCTGCTTGTCGCGCTCGAACATGCGACGAGTGCTCGCTTCGCGTTTGCGCTGCTCTTCGGCAGGGGTAGAAGGGTCTGCTGGGGCATAGGAAGTAACGATGGAACGGATGCGCTCGTAGGAGATGGGCGCATGGCGCATGATGCACAATGCAAGCGTATCTAACCGTTCTGATGCGCTTTTATCCCCACTTATCATGCTCAAAAGCATCCATTTCCCATTTGGTTTATCATATACAGGCTGCATTTGTGGGAAACGCGCGTTCGCCAGAATGCAGGCCTCTCTCGTTCGCTGTTTATTATAGGGGTATTTCCCTGCTGGGAAAGCGCACGCGCGAGCCGTCGGAAGCAAACTTATGGACAGTGTCAGATGCGCGGCATGTCAACAATTGCCTGAGCCTGAAGTGCTCGCATGCGTGCCGCCAGGAACTACTCCTGGTAGTGATTCACTGAACGAGCAAGAGCCAGAAGGCTTCGTTGGGGCAGCAACCCATCCCCAGAAGTACAGGAAAGGCACCACCCTTGCAGGTGCTGTCGCCCTTGGCATGGCGACTCTGCTGGTGACAGCGGCATGTGCCGGCCCCCCTGGAACTCAGAATGGAACCAACGGCGAGTTTTCAACGGAACAGGCACTCGAAGCGGTGACCGCTGTTATCGACAAGGCCGATGAAACGGTCGTTCCCATGAGCGAGCTCATGAGCCAGGAGCTGAGTGACGAAGCCGTTGAAAGCATCAGCCATATTCTCGGCAAGACCGACGAGGCCCAATCCACGCTCGACGAGGCCACGCAGCTGTGCTCGAGCTACAGCAATGTTCTCAACAAGAAATCCCTCCTTAGCAATCTTCAAGATGCGATAAGCTCGCGGCAGGCCATGCTCACAAACGGTGCGGTCGTGCTCCAGGCAGGTGTTGCAACCTATGAGCTGATGCCCACGGCAGAAGATGTCTACACCCATCTCACGACCGGACAGGACAAGCTCAAGGAAGCTGCCAGCGCAATAGAAAACCCCACGACAACTCAGCTCAAAAAGGCGACTCAGCTCGATCAGGAAGCGCTCGGCCTTTTCGAACAGGCGCAAGATGATCTGGCAGCCATCGCCAGCGAATGCCCCGATGTAGACCTCGAGGCGCTTGTTGCCTATGCGGGGGCCCAAGCTCAGACTGCACAGGCGGCGCTCGATGTTGATGCGGCGTTGCTCGAAGAGAGCGCTGATGCGGAAACGCTTATCGGCACCTATACCGAAAAGGCAGATGCTGCTGCAGAACTTGCTGAGGCCATACCTGCCAGCGGTGATGAGCTCACCAAATCCATCTACTACTCTTTTGGAACAGACGAAATCTCCGTGTCTGACGCCGAGACAGCCTATGCCTCCGCGGCAAAGCGCGCGGCAGCAGATGATGTGCTCATTAAAGAGTTCTAGCCGGACGAAACGCGTTGCATCGGCGGGTGATTCTTTCCGCCACGCGCTTCTCTTCTCATATGTTTCTTTCATGACGGGGGCGCATGGGATACCATGCAATTGACCGCGCCTGCGAAGAAGGGAAGCACAGCATGATTGAACGCTATACACGTCCTGCCATGGGCAAGATCTGGACACTCCAGAACAAGTTCGAGGTCTGGAAAGAGATCGAAATCCTTGCCTGCGAGGCACAGGCTGAGCTCGGCGAGATTGGCATCACCAAGGAAGAAGCTCAGTGGATTCGCGACCATGCGGATTTCACGGTCCCCGAAATAGACGAGGTTGAGAAAGTCACCAATCACGACGTCATCGCCTTCACCACGGTCATGGCGAAGTACATCGACGCTGAGATTCCCGAGGGGCAACCCAAGCCCAGCCGCTGGGTGCACTATGGCATGACGAGCTCCGATCTGGGCGATACGGCCATGTGCTATCTCATCTGCCAGGCACTCGACATTGTCATCGAAGATGTGCGCAAGCTCGGCCGCATCACCAAGCGCCGTGCCTTCGAGGAGAAGGACACCCTGTGCGTGGGCCGCACTCATGGCATCCATGCAGAGCCCATGACTATCGGCATGAAGTTCGGCATGTGGGCCTGGGCGCTCAAACGCGCAGAAGAACGTCTTCTCTTCGCCCGCAAGGGCATCGCAGTGGGCGCCATCTCCGGCGCTGTGGGAAGTTACTCCAACATCGACCCCCGTGTTGAAGAGTATGTCTGCGAGAAGCTCGGCCTTGCCGTGGACCCGCTCTCCACCCAAGTCATCAATCGCGACCGCCATGCTCAGGTGCTTGCCGCCCTGGCGGTTTCCGCTTCAACGCTCGAGCAGATTGCCACCGAGATTCGCAGCCTCCAGAAAACTGATACGCTTGAGATGGAGGAGCCCTTCCGCAAAGGCCAGAAGGGTAGCTCCGCTATGCCTCACAAGCGCAATCCCATCACCGTTGAGCGTGTGTGCGGCCTCGCACGCGTCATCAAGGCTAATGCGCAGGTCGGGTTTGACAACGTCGCCCTCTGGCACGAGCGCGATATCTCGCACTCTGGCGCCGAGCGCGTTGTAATGCCTGACAGCTTCACCGCCTTCGATTACATCTGCGGCAAGATGGAGACCATCCTCGACGGCCTGCAGCTCTACCGCAAGAACTCCGAGGCCAATCTCCACCGTACCCGCGGCCTCATCTTCTCCAGCCGTGTTCTGCTCGCTCTTGTTAACACCGGCATCACCCGCGAAGCCGCCTACGCCATTGTGCAGCGCAACGCCATGAAGGTGTGGGGCGACCTGCAACAGGCTGAGCAGGGGCCGACCTTCCGCGAAAACCTCGAGGCAGACCCGGAGTGCACGCTTACGGCTGACCAGCTCGATGAGATTTTCGACCCGTGGCAGTTCCTCACGCGCAAGGATGTTATCTTCAAGCGCCTGGAAGAACTCGAATTCTAGAACCGCTTACGCTTTGAACTCGGCATGGGGCATAGTGCGCCCTGTGCCGAGCTCTTCTCTTGAAAGGAAAGCTAATGGCAGAGGAAATGAAAAGCTTCGTTTACCGCAACCAAGGCACATGCTCGCGGGCGGTGAAGTTCTCCCTCGACGATGAAGGGCGCCTTCATAAAGTTCAATTCGTTGGTGGCTGCGACGGCAACACCAATGGCATCAGCAAGCTTGTCGAGGGCATGGACGCCGCCGAGGTCTCAGACCGCCTCATGGGCACTACCTGCGGCATCAAAACCACGTCCTGCCCTGACCAGCTCGCAAAAGCCCTCCGGGAAGCGATGCAGGAGCAGTAGGGTCGAACTATGGCAAAGGCTTCCCACAACATAGACGCATTGAAGGTCCCGCCGCGCCTTTTTACGCGACGGGAAGCCGTGCGTACTCTTGCGGGAGCCTCAGCGCTCGCCCTTGCGGGATTTGTGCTTCCCGGATGCAGCAGAGGTGGCTCGAATAGCAGCGTTGACGTGCTGACGGTCTCGGATGATGCGGTCACGACGCTCGACGCCTATTCCGAAATCGATGATCCGAAATCCATGTACAAGATTACCGATGTGGCTGAGTTTCCCACGGGGACCATGTTCTTCTCCTCAACCGAGGGAAAGGCGGCGGCGCTCTGTGTGGGAGAAACCGCCAAGCCGCTCTCCACGGTCTCGCTCGTGAACCTCGCCAATGGCACCATGCGCCAGGTTCTCGATAAGGCCCAGGGGCACAGCGAGGGCTATAGCATCTACGGCGTTGGATGCGGGGATACCGTGCTGGGCTGGGTTGAGAGCAATTACCTTACCGGCGACTGGCGTGTCTACTCCGCCCCCATCAATGGCCTTGCGCTGGGTCAGGTCTCCCTGCTCGACGAGGGCGACGCGAACTATGACGCGCCCGAGATCACGTGCTCGCTCGGGACGGTCTATTGGATTGTCCAACCTGCCGAAAAGGGTTCCAAGACCAAAGAGGATTCTTTGCTCAAGATTGCAAATGGCGGCTCCGTCTCAACGGCTTATACCTCGCATGGCAGGTTCAATGGCGGCCTCTACAGTAATGGCGACACCATCTGCGCCATGCCTCGCGCGGATGCGTCGGGGGTCATCTACCAGCTCACGGCCTTCACAAATGGAGCGGCTGTGGCAAGTCAGGCAATGCCCCGCGGCTATCGGCCACAATCTGCCATCTACCTGCGCAATCGCTTTGCTTTTGGCATCAAGGCGTCCTACGACTATGGGGATGGCATCTTCAACGTGGGCACTTACTATTCAGCTGACGGGTCCCAGTGGCTCCGGCTCATCAAGACCCCCATCACGCCGCCGGGCTACTGCCGCGGGTGGCTCTGCTGCAAATCAGGCTCGCGCACGGTGTTTGTAGACATGACCCGAAAGCGCTATTTCACAATTGACGCGCCCAGCGGCACTGAGAACCAGGGCGATTATCCTGTCGTGCTTGGCGAGACAAACGCCGTTTACAACTACGCCACCATTACGCGCCTCGAAGGCGAAAACGAAGTTTCCCTGGTGGTGCTCCGCAAGATTGAGCCCGTGAGCATCTAGTTCATCAGTGAGCCGTGCAGGTAAACGCATTTATTTATATGGCGACTAGGTGACGGTTAGCGCCGGCGCTTTCTTGAATGGTAAACTTTTTCATGTATATACCGCATCGCGCGGTTTTGAAAACAAGCGAAAGGAGCACCACAGTGGACATGGGTGCTGATTCACGTCGTATCTTGCTCGTGGAGGATGAGAAGGCGATTAGCGACGCTGTTGCCGCCTACCTCAAACGCGAGAATTACTGGGTTACCGCTGCTTACGACGGGCAGCAGGCAATCGACGAATTCGAGATGCACAACTTTGACCTCGTCATCCTCGACCTTATGCTTCCAAAGGTCCCAGGCGAGAAGGTCTGCCGCGTCATCCGTGATAAGTCGGAAGTGCCCATCATCATGCTCACCGCAAAGGGCGAAGTGGAAGACCGCACCATCGGTCTGGAGCTGGGTGCAGACGACTACCTCGTCAAGCCCTTCTCCCCGCGCGAGCTTGTCGCCCGCGTGCGTGCTCTCCTCCGGCGTGCTCACGCCGATGCAGAGCCGCAGCGCGAGGTTCTTACCTACGGCGATCTCACCATCGACCTTTCCGGCCACAGGGTCTTCGTGAAAGGCGAGGAAATCGACCTCACCGCTAGCGAGTTCAAGCTGCTCACCACGCTCTCCCGCTATCCAGGCCGTGTCTGCACTCGCATGGAGCTCGTGGAGAAGGTGCTCGGCTACGACTTCGAGGGCTATGAGCGCACCATCGACAGCCATATCAAGAATCTTCGTGCCAAGCTTGGGGACGATCCGAAGCATCCCACCTGGCTCTATACCGTGCACGGTGTAGGCTACCGTTTTGAGGATCCCACGGCACATAGCACACAGAAGAAGTAGGCTAGCGTATGGGCAAACAGAAGCCTTCCCGTAAGACATCCTTCGGCGCCTATGTAACTGTCTCGTTCATTCTCGCGTCGGTTCTTTCGGTGCTCATCACCGCATCGATGGTGCTCATCGGATGGAACATGCATCGGGGGCCAGAGCTTACCGATGCCGATATCTATTTCGGACTTGCCATGGGTGCGGCGATTTCCCTCATCATTTCCGCGCTCGTCGGCACATATGTTGCGAGTCGCGTCGTGGAACCGGTTTCGCGCATTTCCTCCGCCGCCAAGAAGATTCAAAACGGCGATCTCTCCGCACGGTCTGACCTGCATGGCGATGACGACTTGAACCAGCTGGGCGAAACGTTCGATAACATGGCCGAATCTGTCGAGCGTGACCACAACCTCGAACGTCAGCTCATCGGCGACGTGGCGCATGAGCTGCGCACACCCATCCAGGCAATCCAGGCTACGGTCGAGGCAATCCAAGACGGTGTGTTCGAGGCCGACGAAGAGCGCCTTGCCACGCTTGCTCAGGAGTCGCGCAGGCTGGGCAGGCTCGTCGATGCCCTGCTCCACCTCAACCGCCTCGAAAACGGCATGCTCAAGCTCAAGGTCGAAGACATCAACCTCTCGGATCTCGTTGAGCACCTCGTTATGGGCCATGAAGCCCTCATCGACTCCGTCGGTCTGACACTGCGCTCGCGGGTTGATCCCGACGTCCACATCGAAGGCGATCGCGACCTCATCAACCAGGCCATCGGCAATCTCGTCTCCAACGCTGTTCGGTACACACCCGAGGGCGGTTCCATCTTCATCTCGCTCGAACGGGAGAACGGCAACGCGTCCGTGAGCGTGACGGACACCGGAATTGGCATAGCGGAGGAAGACCTTAAGCAGGTGTTCTCCCGCTTCTGGCGAGCGGATAGCGCACGCGCCACGGGAACGGGTGGACTGGGCATCGGTCTCTCGCTTGTGCGCGAGGTTGCAGACCAGCACAGAGGCGAAGTCACTGTGGAGAGCGTCAAAGGCGAGGGCAGCACTTTCACCATTTCAATCCCCCTCTCCGAGAAGGATCCCTCCCGTGTTTCCCTTTCTTCGACCTCGCCGAGTCTCTTCGATATGAGCCCTTCTGCGCGTGCTGCCCGAAAAGAGCTTGACCGCGAGCGGAAGGAATTCAAGAAGGCGAGCAAGGAGCTTCGCAAAGCCACCAAGGAACAAGACCGCACGCGGAAAGAGGCGGAGAAACTCGCCAAGCTGCAGAAGCGCGAAGAAGAATCCCATACACCGGGCGCCGAGGATATTGATGGCAGGCAACTGACGCTTTTCGGTCTGAAGGTTCCGACAAGTTTTTGGGGCGACTCCAAGAGCAAAGAGCCCAAGGGCAAACACAGCGTAGAGAGGTGACACGTCGCGCAAGTGACGCGTGACCAGTTGATTCCAGCGTTTGTGCGTTCAATGTTGCCGTGCAGCGTGCTAAGCGCGCCGCGCGGCATTACAATAAGCGTCGTTTCCCAGCCGCTTGTTTAAGGCTGGATGGATGAAGAACGAGTAGGAAGGTGTGTGGCTGTGGACGAACAGGTTCTGAGGCCCGACTCTCAGGGTAAGGTTCGCGATCTCTACGATTTGGGAGACACGCTGCTTATTGTGGCAACTGACCGAATTTCGGCATTTGACTATATCCTCGAAGACGAGATTCCCCATAAGGGCGAGGTGCTCACACAGCTTTCGCTCTTCTGGTTTGACCTGCTCAAAGACACCATTGCCAATCATCTCATCAGCACCGATGTGAACGATCTGCCTGAGCGTTTCGCACCCTATGCAGACTGGCTGAATGGCCGTTTCATGCTGGTCAAGAAGGCCGATATGTACCCTGTCGAGTGCATCGTGCGTGGCTATCTCACCGGAAGTGGCCTCAAGAGCTACAAGGCTACGGGCGAAGTCTGCGGTATCAAGCTCCCAACCGGCCTCGTAGAGGCAAGCAAGATTCCTGAGCCTATCTACACCCCGTCCACGAAGGCCGCTATCGGCGACCATGATGAGAACGTCTCCTACGAGCGCACCGTTGAGCTCCTGGGCGAGGACGCAGCCGCAAGCCTGCGCGACGCCTCCCTCAAGGTCTACAAGACCGCTGCAGCCTATGCAGCTGACCGCGGCATCATCATCGCCGACACAAAGTTCGAGTTTGGTCTGGTTAATGGCCAGCTGACGCTTGCCGACGAAGTACTCACCCCAGACTCCTCCCGTTTCTGGCCCATGGAGGGCTACAAGGAAGGCGAGGTCCAGCCGAGTTTCGACAAGCAGTTCGTGCGTAACTGGCTTGATGCCCACTGGGATCGCACTGGCAACCCGCCCCACCTGTCTACAGATATCATCGAGGCAACGTCCAAGAAGTACGTGCAGGCGTACGAGCTTATCACGGGCAAGAAATTTGTCCCTAAGAGCTCGCGCTAACGTCCGCATCGCCAACGAGCGTTACAACGAAAGGTAATACGTATCAATGAGCCAACGAAGCTTCAACAATCCACGCAATCAGAACCATGAGCACAAGGGTGCGACTCGCAAATCCGCTTCCTCCGCAAAGCCGGCAACGAGGGCAGCCTCCTCTGTTTATGTTCCTTCGAGAGATAAGAAGAAACCCAAAGATGCAAAGACGATAAAAGAGGAGTCGCGCGCTCAACGCCGAGCCGCGCTCGATCGCGAATCGGCTCTGCTGGTTGAGTCGGCGAAATCTCCCCAGTACAAGCGTTATCGCCGTATCTGGATTGGGTCCATCATCGTTGCCTTTGTTGCAGTTGCGCTTTCGTGGCTTGTTGGCTGGCTAGCCGGACAGGACAGACTGCCAGAGCCTCTCTACAGCATGCAAACCAACATCACGCTTGTTCTTCTTATCTTGAGCTACGGCGCTATCTTCTTGGCTCTTTATATGGATCTTGGCAAGATGCGCAAGTACCGTAAGAAGGCTGAAGCGGACGCCGCAAATCTCTCTAAACGCAAGGCAAAGCGTATAGACGCTCAAATCGAGGAGCAGAAAGCTGCTGGCGCGAAATCTAAGCGTGGTTTCCATGCACCTTGGAAAAAGTCCGAAAAGACGGAGCAAGAAGAAACCGAAGAGTAGAAATGCCAAAAGCTCGTTCGATGGGACAGGAGTCATCACATGCTTCTAACATCTAAATACGTTATTCCGATTACCTCGTCGTATATCGAGCATGGCGCTATTCTCGTTCGCGGGGACAGCATCGTTGACATCGGTCCGTTCGGTTCCATGCGCGAGCAATACCCCGATGAAGAGGTTCGTGATTTTGGCCAGGCGGCCCTCATGCCTGGCTTCGTTGACCTGCATACGCATCTGGGCTACACCGCCCTGCGTGGTATGTTTGAGGATCTCCACTATGCTGACTGGAAGCGAGAGGTTCTGCGACGCGAGCCCTTCTTCACACCAGATGATTGGGTCATCTCGTCACGTCTCGGTGCGCTCGAAGCAGTTGCAAGCGGTATTACCACCGTTGCCGATATCACCTCAAGTGGCGCTCCCCTCGTGGCTGTTCGCGAGGCAGGTCTTCGTGCTCGCGTCTACCGCGAGGTCATGACGACCCATAAAGAACATATCGATACTGTCATGCAAGAGGGCGAAAGCTCTATTGACGAGTGGGAGAAAAGCCAAAAGGACAGCCTCGTTGACTTTGGCATTGCTCCTGGCCCAATTTACGCCTGCCACCCCGAGCTGTTTAGAGCCATTGGCGAGTATGCGATCAAGGAGAGCAAGCCAATCGCCATGCATCTCGCGGGCAGTCAGGAAGAGACGGATTTCGTGCGCTATGGATCCTCGCCGTTTTCGGTGCACGCGTCCAGCCTCGAGACGGCTGACTTCTTCCCGCCATGGCTGCCAGCTGGTACCTCTCCGGTGACGTATGTCTATAACTGGGGCATTCTCGATGGGCCTAATGTGCTCGCCGTGCATTGCATCCATGCCGATGACGACGACATTGCCATTCTCAAGAGCCGCGATGTTGCCGTGGCTTCCTGCCCTCGTATTGCTGCTCGTCTTGGTATGGGCACGCCGCGTATTGACAAGATGCTCGAAGCTGGCCTGCGTTGCGGTTTTGGCACTGACTCTCCTGCCGCGACCGACACCATCGATGTGATTGATGAGATGCGCATCGGCATGCTCCTGCAGCGTACGATTGCCAGCGGTTTGAAGAAGCAGCTGCTCACCTCGCGCAAAGCTCTTCGCATGGCGACGATTGATGCCGCCCGCGCTCTGAAAATGGAAGATGTCATCGGCTCGCTCGAGCCGGGCAAACGTGCGGATATCATTGCGGTCGACTTGCACAACTCGCATCAGAACCCCACGTCAAACCCGGAGTCCGCAGTTATCTACACGGCGAACCAGGATAATGTGATGATGACGATGGTCAACGGACGCATCCTCTACGACAACTTCGTCCATGTTTACGGTCCCAACCGGGATACCGTCGTGACCGACGCGATTGCGCTGCGCCGCCGCATCCGTGACGAGGTGTCTAACGCGACGCTGCACGACAAGCTTGTGGCTGAGGCAAACGAGGATCGCCAGGACCGCTACAACAGGTAGATCGCTCGAAGAAAACTGACCCGAGAAGGATGATGTATGTCTCATAAGAATCCAAAGGGCGCAAAGCCCATGACCAAGCAAGAACGCGAAGATGCCGAGCTTGCTGCCTTTATGGAAGCGCGTTCCGCGAAGCGTAAGAACGTTCTGAAGCTCGTAGTGGTTATCGCCCTGTGCCTGCTTCTGGTTGTCGCCTTCTGCCTTCCGGCAATCACGATGCTCATCTAAGCTGACGCTGCGACACTGGCTGCTTTTGCCACACGTGTTCCATCCTGATCCCGTCTCCCGGCACCTGCCGTGGGACGGGATTTTTCTACCGGCAAATATCTCATGCTCTGAAAGATTGTCCGGGTCTTAGGCGGGGTCTTCGAGGGCTTTGATAAGGCCATCGAGGGCCCCGCTCGTGCGCAGGGAGTCCACGGTGGGCGCGTATTCCGACTCGAGCTTCCCATGCAGGGCTTTGACGAGCCCTCCGGCAGCGAACTTCAGCAGCAGATCGCGCTGCTCGCTTGCTCCTGCCGAGGGTTCTGACAGGATAGATTTCCATATGCTCACCAGCTCATCAGAAACGATGCCCTGAAGAGCCTGGGCGTTAGGCGACAGCATAAGGCGGACGCGAGCAAATTTGCGCTTGACCGTTTGAGAGGCGAGTGCCTGCTCGAAAGCCCTGGTCCCAGCAGTGCTACCTTGGAGGAAGACGATTTTCCCGAGCTCCGAGGGCAGGCTGCGGTTCACGCAATAGCGTGCCAGATCGTCGAGCGTGCCGAAATGGTAGTAGAACGTGTTCTTGTTCAAACCGGCTGCCGCCACGATGCCGCGCACGCTCATCTTTGCGTATGGCGTTTGCTCAAGAGCTTCCCAAAACGCTTGCTCAAGCTTGTCGAGCGCCTGAACATCACCCTCAGTGTATTTTGGTCGTGCCATGGTCCCTCCGTAATTGGCCGTATGTGAGGAAGCGGCTATTTAATTGGTTCAATGTACCAATTATAGTCAAGGTATCGAGGAAACGTTGAACGGAGGCATCAAAATGAAGGATCCCTTGCGCACGTGGTGTAAATCAGTTTGGCTTTATGTGGTGTACGCCATCGGCATTGTCATGCTCGTGATGCTTGTGATGAACTGGAACGCTTGGGATCATGCCCAGCGTATTGTCTGCTTGCTCGCGGTTCTGCTTTCGGTACACGTGTTCGAAGAGGACACCTTCCCGAATGGATTCCCATATGCGAACAATGTTGCGTTCGGGTCTGACGAACCCCTAGTGTATCCGCAGAATATGGCCACGAATATGTTCACGAATCTTGGTGCTTCGATACTGTTTGCTGCTTTGGTGTATGTTTCGCCGTCGATGCCATATCCGATTGTCACACTGGCTGCTGTCTTCGGTATTGGGCAGTGCATTGGACACACGCGCAGCGGCGTGATTGTAAAGAAGAAGTTCGGCGGGAAGGGAAAGCGTACTATTTACAATCCCGGGCTGTTTACCTCGTACGTTGGTCTCCTCGAGCTTTCGATTTACGCTATCTGGTGGCTTGTGAGGCAGCCGTTTGACCTGCTCGGTCTGCTCGGTGGTTTTGGTCTCATGGTCTTTGTTGCGGTTGGGCTGATTCTCATTCCCTTCGCTATCAACATGCGCATAAAAAGCGAACGTTTTGCTTTTGAAAGTGCTGGGTATTTTGACAAGTATCTCTAAGACGAAGCAAGAACATAATGCAGGCGGAACGCCCGTTGTCGAACATCCGGCAGCGGGCGTTTTGTTGGTGGGCGAGGCAGCGCAGTGGCAGGCGATTTACCGATGCGAATGCCAAGGCGCCAGAAATTTCATGGAACAGGCACGGAAATATGAGGAGGTCAGACCCCAAATTCGGTTATTGCCCGGTCGTTTTGTTAGATTCTGGGGGTAGTTTTGGACAGATGATTTTTGATTAAGTCTCCCTCGTTGAAAGACGAGGAGGATTCATGAGCAAAGATCGTGTCCAATTAATCATCGCCGGGGTAAGCTCTGCGCTTGCTGTGCTTGCCGTGTTCATGTACACGGCAACCGTGCGTGCGGAAGCAGGTATGGCGCGGGCGGAAGCCCTCGAGCGCTATGGCGGAGATCGAGCCCAGGTGCTCGTGGCCACTACAGATATAGATGCGGGCCAGGAGCTTGGCCCAAGCAATACTGCCCTCATGGAATGGGCAGTTGACCTGCTGCCCCAGGGAGAAGTGGCGCTCGACCCATCGCAGGTAGAAGGCATGGTGGCGCAGGTTGCGCTCAAACAGAACGAACCCGTGCTGCTGGAACGAGTAGGCACAGGAAGCGCCCGCATCGCGGTTCCAGAGGGGCTCGAGGCGGTGACCGTCTCGTCCGATGATGTGCTCGCAGTGGGTGGCGCAATCCGCACCGGATCTCTCGTGGACGTCTATGTGGAGACCGGTGAAGGTAAGATCGTCCAGCTCGGCAAGCATATTCTCGTGCTGGAGACCAATAGTGGCGGCAAAGAAGGTGTGGGCGGGGACATCACCTGGGTCACGCTCGCTGTTACACCGGAAAGCACGCAGGAACTGCTGAGCGCCTCTGTTCGGGGGACCATCCATCTCGTGCTTCCCTCATCTTCTGCCGCCAAGGGCGGTGAGAGCAAATGAATCTGCTCAACCCTGATGACTCCTATCCTGCAGTGCAAGCTCCGCTTATCACGTTCGTATCCGCAAGTGGTGGAGTAGGCAAGAGTACAATCGCCCTCGTTATGGCGGCGCTCACGGCACGGAGCGGCATTGACACGGCGCTTGTCGAGGGGGACCTTCAGTTCGGCGATTACCGTCTCTGGCTCGGTTTGGATAGCGAGCTGCCTGGGATGGGGGACTCTGCAGATACAACGGGTGTTTGCATTGAAGATCGGCTCACGCTCTGTCTCTCCCCGCGTCTGCCCGAGCAATCTTTCGAACTCGAAGAAAAGGCTGCCGAAAGCGTGAAGCAGGCTCGGCGCTCGCACGAGCTTGTCATATGCGATACGAGCTCCTACTGGACAGGGTTCACTGCGGAGCTTGTCACCTCATCGGATATCGTCTGCCTTGTCATGGATTATCGTCCCGCGTCTATTAGCAGCGCGGTTCGGGCAAATTCCCTGCTTAACAGGCTGGGAGTGCCAGATATTCGACGTGTATTCATCTATAACCGCTGGGCTCCTCGCACAAGCGTCACGGTGAACAGGGTGCAGGAGACATTGAATGTCCCCGAAGTTTATGTGATTAACGAGGGCAAGGCGGTGGTCAATGAACTCATGAGCTGTGGCGCTTATGGGGAACTTCTGGAGAGTGAAAACAGCTTTATTCATGGCGTAAACAAGGTTCTCGTGGATGTATTGCCGCGTGTGGGGCACCTCTATGTGCCCGAGCCACGCGGACGGCGGAAGAGGAGGGCATGGTGAAACTCGCAGACTATCTGGTGTCCGATAAAGAGCAGGTGGTGGCGCCCGAAGTAGCATCAATAACTCGGGAACAGCTATGCGATGCCATTTATGCGGATGTGTCAAGCGAACGAATCGCCAAGCTCGGCACCCTTGGGCACGACCAGGCACGCAAAGAGCTCACTGCTCTCGTAGAACAGACCCTTAATGTGCGCGGCATTGAGATTCAAAACGCGAAAGCGCGTGCATCCCTCATTGATGAGGCCCTCGACATAATTCTCGGATTGGGGCCGCTCGAGCGGTACCTCAAGGATCCTACTATCACGGAAATTATGGTGAATGGACACGACTCGTTGTTCGTTGAACGTGACGGAGTTCTCCATCCATGTGAAGAGTCCTTTGCCTCGGAGGAGCAGCTCAGGCTTGTCGTTGACCGCATCGTCTCGCCTTTGGGGCGGCGCGTGGATGAGCAGAGTCCACTCGTCAACGCCCGTTTGCCGGAGGGACACCGAGTCAATGCGGTTATCCCGCCCATAACGCTCGGGGGCACGGCTCTCACCATCCGTAAATTTCGCGATATCACCTTCACGCTGGGCGAGCTTGTAGAGAACGGAACTATGCCTCAGCCTTTGGCGCAGCTTCTCTCCTGGGCGGTGCGCATCCGCAAGAATATTGCGGTCTCTGGTGGCACGGGCGGTGGAAAGACGACTTTGCTCAACGCGCTCTCCCGCGAGATTTCTCCAGAGGAGCGCATCATCACCATCGAAGATTCCGCGGAGCTTCGGTTTGACACACATCCGCATGTGGTGAGGATGGAGGCGCGCGTTTCCAATGCCGAGGGCAAGGGCGAGGTCACCATACGCGACCTTGTCATCAACTCGCTCCGTATGCGCCCCGATCGGATTATCGTGGGCGAGTGCCGAGGGGCAGAGGCAAGCGACATGCTCCAGGCGATGAATACAGGTCACGAAGGCTCTATGACAACGCTTCATGCAAATGCGCCCTCGGAAGTGGTTGCTCGCCTGGTGATGATGGCGCGCTATGGCATGGACATGCCTGTCGAGATTATCGAGGGGCAAATAGCTTCTGCGCTCGATTTGGTAGTGCAGCAGGATCGCCTTCCGCATGGCAAACGGTGCGTGACCCATCTTGTTGCAAGAAGCATTCGCGATGGAAATGGGAGCACACATATGGGCAGCCCATTTGTCGATGTGGTCGTGCGTGATAGGCGCACAGGCGCATATCGCTGGCTTGCTGAGCCCGATTGGGTCGATGACCTGCCTTACTTGGGAATAGCGACGAGAGAGGAGGTGGAAGAATGGCGGCAATCCCTGCGCTGATGTTAATTGTGGCGCTTATCGCTTCTGGATATGCAGCCGCACGTTGGGGCCAGCTGGTGTTTCAGCTTGTTTTTCGCCATCGAGAGCAGAAACGCGTGGCGGGGCTTGCTCTTCCGTCTCAGCAGCAAGCGGAACCCAAGGACAGGCTGATGCGGCATGTCTATAAATTCGCGGGCCGCTTCCCATGGCTTAAGCGACTTCTGGACCATTTTGAGCAAAAGCGCAGAGAGGAAGCAATGCGGGAAGCGCTTCCGGAAATGGTGCGCCTGCTCGGTATCATGTTGGGCAGCGGCGCCTCGCTAATACAGGCATTCGAGTATTCGGCAGCGAATTGTCCGGAACCGCTTGCTGGCGAGCTCCGCGGCGCTGTCTATGGGCTTAAGGCTGGCAGAGCATTTGACGATGTCATGCAGGAGCTCAGAGAGCGCGTAGGCGGGGCAGAGTTTTCTTACCTTGCTGCAGCAATGGAGATTCAGCACAAGAGCGGCGGAGCGCTTAAGGACGTGCTCGCATCTGTTGCGGGTACGCTGCAGGAACAGAGTCGACTCCATACTTTGTTGCATACGAAAACGGCTCAAGGCAGGCTTTCGATGCGGATTGTTTCGCTGATGCCTCTCGTTTTGCTCGCGGTGGTGAGCCTGTTTTCTCCCGCATATGTGATGGAGTTTTTCCAAAGCGCGTTTGGTGTATTTCTTTTTGTGTTCGCTCTCCTCCTTGACGTTCTCGGTGTTTTTGCGGTTCGAAAAACTCTTACGGTGGATTTGAGCGCGAGCTCTTCCAGGGGGCAAGCATGGGCTGGCTTCTTCAGGTATTAACACTAGGTTGCGCCGGCGTCTGCGCCTGGGCCGTGGCATGTGTTCTGGTAGCGCGTGCTCATCGGCTGCAACGCCGGGAAAACAATGTCAGCTTCGAGCAGGTTGTTCACGACCCAGTGCTCAGTTTTGCCACATTGGCATGCATTTCTCTGGTGGTTTCCGCCGCTGTCTCACTTTGGGCACTTCCACTTTGTCTCGCATCGTCCTTTGTGCTGGCGAAGCGGGCGCCGGCGATACTTGCCCGCCGCAAACATCAGGAACTTCGTGCGGCATGTGAAAGCGAGCTTGACACGCTTGCCGACATCGTTGCCATGGGGGTGAGGTCTGGCCTCTCGTTCGACGCGGCTCTTGATCTCTATTGCGAGAAGTTCACTGGGCATCTTGCCAATGAGATGCGAGGTGCACGTGTCCAGTGGGCAAGCGGTGTGGCATCGCGTGATCGGGCACTTCGAGACCTGGCAGAACAGGTGGGGTCGTCTTCCTTGAAACGTTTCGTGGAGACGACTGTTCAGGCGATTCGCTATGGGTCGCCTTTGGCGGAGATGCTCAGTCAGCTTGGACGTAATCTGCGCGCGGAGAAAGCCGCGGCAATCGAACAACAGGTGGAGAAGGCGCCGGTGAAGATGCTCATTCCGACGGGCATGTTCATCTTGCCGGCGACACTCATATTGGTGGTAGGGCCTGCGGTTCTGCAATTCCTCGGGTCCGAAATCTAGAAGGGAATAGCTATGAAACGTCTCATCGGAAAACTAGTCAAATGCAGCAATGAAAAGAGCGTTGAGCTGTGGACGCGTGGAAGTGTTGCCCTCTCTACAGTGCGCGACGAACGTGGCCAGGGCACCACAGAATATGCGATTCTCGTTGGGGTCCTGGCGGTTATCGCCATGGTGGCAATTGCAGCGTTCAAGGGCAAAGTCGCTGAACTCTGGACCGCAATTACGGATGGCATAAACGGGCTATGAACGAAATGCATGCATTCGGAGGCCGGATTCGCCGAGTGGCATGCTCGCAGGTTGGGCAAGCTACGGTCGAGTATCTCCTTGTGGGCGCCGTGCTCATTTTCATCATAGTTGGCATGGGTGCTCTCTGGCGATTTGTTGCAAATGGTGGCCTTGATTCATTTGTTTTCTCGAGAATCTCTCACTCCATAATCGGTAAAGGTCTTGTCGATGCACTTCTTTTCTAACCAAGAGGGGCAATCAACGGTTGAGGCTGCGGTGATGCTCCCGGTGTTTCTCGTCGTCTTAGGGCTAATGGCTCAACCTGCGATCCTGCTCTATGACCGCATGGTCATGCAATCGGCGGCAGCAGAGACATGCCGTCTCGTCGAGACATGCGCCAGCGACGACTCTGCCGTGCGTACCTATGCGCTGAGGCGTCTCTATGCGATTCCCCAGGCTGATGTCTTCCATATCGATGGAGATGACGGGTGGGAATGCACGTTTTCCGGCGGCGAGTTATCTGGGGAAGTCGAAGTCATGCTTAGCCACCACGTGCACCCCTTGCCCCTGCTGGGAGTAGTAGTGGGTCTTGGGCAAGAGATCGATGGCGATGGAAATGTTGTCCAAAGCGTGACTGCAAAAGGGACGCTCGCGCCCGCTTGGGCGAGCGCGGCGGGCAAATCGCCCGGCTCTTTGATTGGGGCATGGAAATGACGATGCGCGATCTTTTTATCAAGGGTGAAGACGGATTCACCACGGTGGGCAGTGCTGTGGCGATACTGCTCGTGTGCGCGCTGCTCTTTATGTCGGTACGGGCATTTCAGGTTCAGTCACGCGCTGGGCAGGTTCAATACGTCGCCGACGCAGCAGCGCTCAGTGCCGACAACGCGGTTGCTGTCTATGTCACTACAGGGCAGGTGGTCGACGCCATGCTGCTCTCGTTCTCATTGCTCACTCTCACCACCTATGCCGTTTCCGCTGTAGCGGCTTTCATACCCGGTGCGCAGGGTGTTTCTGCAAAGCTTGCCGATGCCGGATCGCGCCTGCTCGGGCTCCGCAACGATTTCGCCGCTTCCGCTGAGAAAGGTCTGAATGCTGCCCAGAAGGCCCTGCCCGCCATCTGCGCTGTTCGTGCGGCATCGTGTGTTAAGGCAAACGCGCAAACGTCTGGTCTCGAATATGCCGGCATCGCTATTCCGCTACCGCTCGAAGGGAAGGAGGTCAAACTTGCGAGCGGGGAGGAGCTCGGCAATTCAGTTGAGGCAATTGCTGCGCTCGAAGATGAAATCGCGGAGAAAAGCGAGGAGCTCCAGGAGGCGGAACGTCAATGCGAAGAGGCACAACTTGCTGGCTGGCAGGCGGACTGCGGCCCGGGTGGAATGTCGATGCGCGAGCGGGCCGGCCATCTAGCTGGGCTATCGGGTTCGGATAACCCAGCGTACTCATCTCCTGAGACCTGGGATTTCTCTGTGGGACTTGAACGGGCGAAAGTCTATTACCGTGAGCGCTACTATCAAGAAGACGGAGCCGGTTACGATGGGTATCCCGATGAGGTTGCTGAGTCTATCGCGCGCGAAAAATTCTATGGATATGCATGGGATACCGTTGCCGAAGGATTCGTAACCACTTCGTCTACGGGTAAGACTGTTCCGCATCTGGAAAAACTTGCTCGCAACACAGATGGTATTCGAGAAACCTATCTCTACACCGAGCAAGCGTATCCAGTGAGTGTCAACGATGGTGAGCTCAGGTTGCATGCTTGGGAAGGATGTCCAGGCTATCAAGAAGGATCTGCCGCTGGTTATGGCTCCTGTAGCGACGCCGAATCTGGATGGATTGCCCTTTGCCCAGAATGCGAGTTTTCCGTACGCACGCTCGGGCGCGTGCCCGCCGCTTCAACCTCCATTGACAACGGATTCGAGTACTATTATCGCGCCTTTGTCGAAGCAGGCGACGCCTATGAAGAAGCCGCAGAGCGGGAGGAACAGCTCAGAGAGGAACTGGAGAAGGACCGCGAGGAAATTGTCGGTGCGCTCAAGAAAGGTCTCGAGAGCTGCTCCAAGCGGTATGACCCTCAGCCGCCGGGAAGGTATGGCTGTGTAAGTGTCGTCATCGCGGGCTCGGAAAGTTTGCAGCCACTGCCTTTTGTACAGTCGCAGGATTCGCTCCCTGCTCGCGTTGCCATCTCCGGAGCGACGCTTGCAGCAGATCCTGCTGGCGATCAGGGAAACGTCATTACCGAGATTGGACAGGGCTTCATACCCCCGGAGTCCCTTGGCGGCGGGCTCTCCAAGACAATAATTGGAGGATGGGGTTCCGCTCTGCAGGCTTATGCCAACGGGGTCAGTGACGCATCCGATTTCTTTCACACGACCCTAAAGGCAATCCCTCTTGTTGGGAATGACCTTTCTGAGAAAGCGAGCAAGAGTTTCGAGGATGCAATCAAATCCACAGGGCTCAAACCTGCCAAACTGCAGACGTATCGACCGGTGCTTGTGAATACCTCCCACATTCTTGAACGCGATGGCTCCGATGCCGCCAAGAACCTGCTGAAGATGAAGCACTTGGCTCAAGCGGAGAGTGCTGCAGAGGTAGGAGACCTCAAGGTAATGGCTGACGAACTCAGTTTGCCTTCGGAAGTCGGGGATTTTCTCTCGGGAGGAGAGCTCGTAGTGGCGACGATTCCGCTCAAACAATACGGCTTTGGCCTTGAGGATGTGAAGGTCACCATCAAGCTCTCGCCGGATTTACAGAAACAGCTTTCTGAGGCTGTTGTGCAGTTCACTAAGCTAGGGGGCTAGCATGAACAGATTGGCTGGATTTCCAGCGTCAAACAAATGGGGCGCAGGAATGCGCGATTGCAGTGGGCAAATGGCAGTTGAGCTCGTCGTTGTTCTTCCCGTGCTCATCATTGTTATGGTCATAGCTGCGGATTGCCTGGTCTTCGCGGGGGAGTGCGCCCGTTTTGACCACATTGCAAGCCAGCAGGTCCTCGCGCATGCCACTTCTCCAACTTCAGACGAGAATGCGGATGGTGCGCGTGCCGCAGCAGTTCAAAGCGCTCTGGCGGACGAATTCAACGGTAAGAGTGAGGTGGTATCCGTGGAGACTTCGGAGGTTTCGGAGTTTATGGGCGTGCGCCAGGTGGAATATCGGTGCAGGCTCTCGATGACCCCGTGGCCTTTTACGCCATCGTCAGGGGCCTCGGTTTTCGGCCTCCAAATCCCAACGCTGCTTTCCCATACCAACTCACTGGTTATCAGTCCCTATACGACAGGGGAGCTGTAGTAGAAATGATTGAAAAATCATCTGACGAAGCTCCGCGTGTTATGACAGGAGGGCAAAAGGAGCATACAAATGGAGAAGCGTCTCCCCTGGGAATGCAGATTCTCGTTGCGGCATCAACGCGCGCCCGCCTTCTTGGCTTGTTGGGGAGGCGGTCGGAGAGGCTTGGTAACCGTGTGCTCGTTCTTGTCCCGTGCTCGAGCATCCATACCTTTGGCATGCGCGTCCCGCTCGATGTTGCTTTTCTTGATAATCGGGGCAAAGTTTTGCGTTCAGTCAGGGGGCTCGCGCCTCGGCGTCTGCTCTCATGTCCTCATGCAGAACTGGTTCTCGAACGAGTCGCGGCTGGGAAGTCTCAGAAGTGGCTTGAGGAAGGGGAGGTGTGTGTGGTGGGTCAAAACCCTCCGAATGGTGGGCATATAGAAAAATGAAGTATTCAACTGCGAAAATTAAATAATTCTTGGAGCTTGCCGACAACGTGCCGGTAATTGGCAAAAGTGGCTATGAACGTCCTATAAATGCAGGTCAATGGCGATTTTATCGCTATTTCAACTGGGTATCTCAGAATCCCCTGTTTTTTACTTCCGCAATCTGTATACTGCATAGCCGTCCGAACAGTAACTTATGCTCATGGACATACATATGTAAGAAAATAGTTCTATCGTTCTGTGGAGGTAAACATGAAAGGCTACTGCATGAAGTGCAAGGCCACCCGCGAGATTAAAGACCCAGTCGAGGCCATGACCAAGAATGGTCGCAAGATGGTCAAGGGCACTTGCCCCGAGTGCGGCACCAAGATGAACAAGTTCATCAGCTCCAAGTAACCTTTCAGTTTTTTCTCTATTGCGTTGTGAACGCGCCTTTCTTTTCAAGAAGGGCGCGTTTTTCTTGATGCGAAAAGATACGGGGTGTTGCAACACCTCATCAATGACGGCTTGACCGGCAGCCCCACGTCCAGGCCATCTCGAGTGGAGGCGATTGCCCTGCGCACGGTGTTCACAGAGCGTTGAACTGCTGCGTTTTGGGTTTATCTCATAACAGGAGTATGATTACGGGTCAACGCGTGGCCATCATCGAAAGGAAACGCATGAACGTCATTATCATCGGCTGCGGGAGAGTGGGAAGCCACCTTGCGACGCTGCTCTCGGATGCGGGCGAGAATGTTTGTATCATCGATCGCAGACCGAAGTCCTTCGAGGAGCTCGACCCGGATTTCAATGGCCGTACTGTGAGAGGTGACGGCAGGGACGAAGATGTGCTGGAAGAGGCGGGCATTGAGGAATGCGACGTGCTTGCTGCGGTTACCAGCAACGACAATCTCAATCTCATGATGGTTGAAGTAGCCCGGCGCATATATGGCGTTGAGCACGTCATCACGCGTCTGTTCTCCCCCAAAAGAGAGAACGCCTATATGAAAGTGGGTGTCGATTTCGCCTGCGGTACTACGCTTGTCGCGGAAGAGATTTTCGCGAAGATTCTCTCCGGCCATGGGCATCATATCGACACCTTCGGCGACTACGAGCTTGTGCGGTTCGCGCTTAATTTGGGCGAGGGCCAGGCCATTCGTTGCGCGGACATCGCCTCGGAGTTCAACGCCCGCGTTATGGTCTACGAACATAACGACCAGACCTTCCTCCCCGATAAGAACAGCGTCCTGCATGATGGAGATGTTGCGATCGTGTGCGTCTCAAAGGGCGATTTCGGCGAATTCTCTCACTACATGAGGAGCTAGAGATGCATATCGTTATCAGCGGCGGGAGCAGCACGGCGGAATATCTCATCTCCATGATGCTCAAAGAGGGTCACCACTTTACCGTTATCGAAGAGGATTCAGATACTATCGACCGTCTTTCCGAGGTCCTTCCACCGCAGGTCATGATCGTGGAAGGCGATGGCACTGACCCCTCGGTTCAACGCGATGCCGGTGTGGACGAGGCAGACCTCTTCATCGCGCTCATGGGCCACGATGACACCAATCTCGTGGCTTGCGAAATGGCTATGGTCAATTTCGACGTACCGCGCTGTATTGCAACTGTGAACAGCCCTAAGAACGAAGACATCTTCGAGGCGATGGATATCGAGGCCGTTTCCCCCACGAGGCTCATTGCTCGCATGGTGGACGAAGAAGCCGCGATCGGTGATCTGCGCGCCGTCTTTGCGCTCCGGGAAGGCGACATCGCAATGATTACCATGCAGCTTCCGGAGGATATGCATCATTCTGAAGGCATCCGCGTTGGGGATCTTCCACCTTTGTCTGGTGTGAAAATTATTGGTGTACTCCGCGATGAGGACATTCTCATGGCAACCGATGATCTGGTCCTTCTTCCCGGCGAGAACATCGTCACTGCGGTCAAAGCAGATGACGAAAAAGAATTCCGCGCGCTGCTCAAGCGCCTATAGCCGCCAATAGACCTCTGTTGCTGCCTGTTTCCGCTGCAAGCTTGAATACGAACATTTGTTTGGTATACTAGCCTGGAACGAAGTTGAAACGTACTGAGCGGAGGCTCTGTGGCTCCAAAAAAATCGATGATAATCATGGGCATAGACCCCGGCCTTGCGCATACGGGTTGGGGTGTAGTCAAGCTCGAGGGCACGCACCTGCTGCCCGTTGCCTATGGCTGCATTACCACCACAACAGATGTTGAGCTGCCTGGAAGGCTTGCCATCATCCACGATAACCTGTGTGAATACATCGATCGGTATCAGCCGGTAGCGCTCTCCGTTGAGGGCATCTACTTTGGTGCCAACACAAAATCCGCTATCGCCACAGCACAAGCTCGAGGGGCTGCCCTCGTTGCTTGCGCCTATAAAGGTCTCCAATACGGCGAATATACGCCCATGCAAATCAAGCAGGCGCTGGTGGGCACGGGCGCTGCAGATAAGCACCAAGTGCAGTACATGGTCAAAGTCGTTCTCGGGCTCGATCATGAACCGTCGCCAGACCATTGCGCAGATGCGCTTGCCGCCGCCATTACCCACGCGCGTCTTGTGGGGATCCGCGAGTTACAAGGAAAGGGTATGTCTAAGCTGCAGCAACTCAAGAACGGGTGCAATGAGGGCAAGACTGGGTTCGAACGTTGCGTTGAGGCAGCATTGGCAAAGGAGGGCGTACGGTGATCGCATATCTCAAGGGCCTCGTTGCGGCAAAGAATGCCTATGGAGCCATCATCGACGTTGGGGGAGTCGGCTACGAGCTTTCCATGTCCACGTCTGCTCTCGCTGGGCTTCCTCCAGTTGGTTCTGAAGCTCAGGTCTACACCTATATGCAGGTCAAGGACGATGGTGTGGCGCTCTTTGGTTTTGCAGACAGCGCCGAGAAGGAGATGTTCCTTCGCCTCATCACGGTCAGCAGCATCGGGCCAAAAATCGCTTTGGCTGCCCTCTCCACTATGCACGCGTCGGATCTCGCCCAGGCTATAGCCGATGGAGATGTTGCGAGAATTTCTACAGTTCCAGGCATCGGCAAGAAAACCGCCCAACGTGTAGTGCTCGAACTCCAAGGCATTCTTAAGCAGGAGGCGACTCTTTTCAGTACTGCGGCTGGGGCGTCGTCAGGTGCGCTTGCAGACGCTTCCGAAGCCTTGCAGGGCATGGGATTTACGCCGGATGAAATTACGGCAGCGCTCAAAGGCTATGCAGCTGGCGATGCCGACGTTTCGACGGTTGTGCGTTATGCGCTCAAGCATATGGGAGGCAAATAATGGTGTGGGAAGCCCCCGGTTTCGAGCCTTCGAACACTTTTGCAAACGGGGTGCCTTCTTCCAACCAGGGCAACCGTCTGGTCGATGCGCATGAGAAGGGCGAAGATGCGAGTGATGAGTTCTCCCTTCGCCCAAAGATGCTCGACGAGTACTTGGGTCAGACTCGCATCAAAGAGAACCTCTCAGTACTTATACAGGCGGCAAAGCTCCGCGGAGAGCCGCTTGACCACTTGCTTTTTTCCGGGCCCCCGGGCCTTGGCAAGACCACACTTGCAACAGTTGTCGCCAATGAGATGGGCGTGAAGATCCATACCACCTCAGGTCCTGCCATTGAGCGTGCGGGGGATCTCGCTGCTATCCTCACCAATCTCGAAGAGGGCGATGTTCTCTTCATCGACGAAATACACCGGCTCAACCGTGCGGTGGAGGAGATTCTCTACCCTGCAATGGAGGACTACGCCCTCGATATCGTCATTGGGCAAGGCCCTGCGGCGCGTTCCATCAGGCTGGACATTCCGCACTTCACGCTCATCGCGGCAACCACGCGTTCTGGTCTTCTTACTGGCCCTCTGCGCGACCGCTTTGGCGCTGCCTTCCACTTGGATTACTACGCGGTAGATGAACTCCGCGATATTGTCGTGCGTTCAGCACATATCTTAGGCGTTCCAGTAGATGAGGGTGGAGCAACCGAAATCGCCAAGAGGAGCAGAGCTACGCCGCGCCTTGCAAACCGTCTGCTCAAACGCGTGCGCGATTACGCCCAGGTCAAATACGACGGTACTATCACGCGGGATGTCGCGAGAGAAGCGCTTGCCTTCTTCGAGGTGGATGAGCTCGGGCTCGACACCATGGACAACACCATTCTCGCCATGCTTGTAGATACCTTTGAGGGCAAGCCAGTCGGCCTTTCCACCCTTTCAAGTGCTTTGGGCGACGAGACCGACACTATCGAAGATGTCTACGAACCCTTTCTTCTCAAGCAAGGCCTTATTATCCGCACCCCCAAGGGCCGTCAGGCAACACGCAAGGCCTATGAACACCTTGGTCGGTTTTGGCCGGGGGAGGAATAACGCGTCTCATTAGTGGACGCGCTTGCTAGCTGCTGGAATGCATCCTCGCTTTGTGCAGAGCGTTCGATAGCGTGGCCCTCTACTGGGTGTGCTTTATGCGAGGTTTTTGATAAACCGTGCGCTTAAATTGCTGCTCTTGCCTGTGGCGTAACAGTTTGGTACATCGGGCAAAGCACACCTTGTGGCATTGACATGGGGACGGTACTATTCCATTCCATGCGAGATAACTCTCGCATGACTGACCGTTTTATCAAGAGCCGGGGAAGAGAGTTGGCTCCATGATCCCGGCACCAACCAGGAGTGTCCCCT
>CADBRF010000299.1 GCA_902796975.1 uncultured Coriobacteriaceae bacterium | reverse complement strand
TCGTAGATATCGAGGCTGATGCCATAGGCATCAAGGGCGCTCTTCTGGGCATCGTGGTTGAGCTGCACGTAGTCACGAACGGTGCCGTCGAACTCCCCTGCCTGAACGAGCTTGCGATGACCCTCGGCGATGGGCGAGCCATAGCAATCGGTACCACAGACGAAGAGAACGTTCTCTGCACCGATGCGGTCGCGGAGAAAACGCGCGTAGACGTCCGCCGGAACAAAGACGCCCGCAATATGCCCAAAGTGGAGGTTCTTGTTGCCATAGGGCATGCCCGAGGTAATAACCGCGCGCTTGGGGAAGGTGGGACGTCCGGGGATTTCGGGAGTTTCGTGCATGAAAACCTCTCTCATTAACGAGTTAACCGCATGATTATACCGCGCTGAGCTCCGCCTGCTGCACAGCACCCGCAGCCGAGGTCAACGATGGCGCAGAGTGCCAGAAGACGCTACTCGGACCCTTGCGCAAGCGGGCAAACATGTTATTCCCGCTCGGATAAGCCAGCGATCAGAGCCGCGCTACTCCTGCTTGGGCCGGGCAAGCTCGCGCACGACCCAAACAACGCCATCCGCAGTACGCTTTCCCTGCTTGGAGAAGTGGCCACCCTTGTTCCAGACCAAGGTATGCGCCGCCACGTTGGGGTCGGCTTCCAGGAGCTGATCTTCCTCGCGCCTGCAATCGCCCACCGTGGCAAGGACTGCATTCTTCGATCGTTCTTCAGCATCGCCCAAGCTCAGGTAGGCAACGCTTTGCTCCGGAGCGGAAGCCTTGCGGGCGAAGTCCATGAACTCCGGGTACCAGAGCGACCCCGAGCAGCTCGCCACACCTTGAAACGCCGCGCTCGAGAGAAAGGCCCAGAGGCTGAACATGCCGGCCATGGAATAGCCCACGATCATGCGGGCATCGGGAGCCCCGAACTTGCCCTCGACCGTCGGAATGCACTCGTCTTCCAGCCAGGCAAGCATCTGGGGGCCTTCACCCGTAAAATCGTCCTCGCCTGTGATATTGCCCGCTGGCCAAGGCGAGAAATCGTGATCCCAGTTGTTCGCCTCGAAGGCGATGAGCGTGTAGGGTTCAGCGGGAATAAGCTGCTGCAGCTCATCGTCCAGAGCGTCTGGGCGGAACCCGTATGCGCTGAACATGCCCCAGTAGATATGCGTGCCACCTTGCCCGTGTTGCATGACATGGCAGATGTGGCTGCCAATCTCGAATGTCTCCATAGCGAAAGCGCTCCTCTCCTTGCCAATAGCTCCATGATAGCGGCTTGGCCGGCGATTGGCTTCGCGCTGCCACCCGCGGGCTAAAGAAGGTTGGAAAGTGCAGGGTCACTACCCTGTGGCCATCCATCCGCTGGAGCGGGTCGAGGAACAAGCTGGTTTGCCTCATACTTCGGCGCATTGTTCCCGCCTACCCGAACAGCCAGCTACTTCACGAGTTCGTTCTTGCCGCCCGTACGGAATGCGGGCAATATTAGTAGTTCGTGTGATGAATTTCTCTCGTCTTACGAAGAGCGCCCTATATTTGCCAAGAACCTGTGAGGACAGGCCATCCGGGCGCCGCTCTACACACGCACGTCATTTGCCATCAGTAAGGATTATCCATTCATGACCGATACCAGCAACTCCCAGGGCTTTGAGACTCTGGGCCTTTCTCCTCTCATGCTCGAAGCTGTCGATGACCTCGGCTACATCGAACCCACTCCCGTTCAGGCGCAGGCGATTCCCGTGGTTCTTTCCGGCCGCGACCTCATGGCCGCTGCCCAGACGGGCACTGGCAAGACCGCAGCCTTCCTGCTTCCCGCAATGGACCGCCTCCCCCACGTGCAGAACCACGAGGGGCCGCACCTGCTCGTCATCACGCCCACGCGCGAGCTCGCGCAGCAGATTGAGCACGTGGCGAAAATCATCGGCGAACGCACCAACCACCGCTGCGTCACCGTGGTGGGCGGCCTCAGCTACCGTCCCCAGATCAAGGGCCTCAGGAACGGCTGCGATGTTCTCGTCGCCACACCTGGCCGCCTGCAGGACCTCATCGACCAGAAGGCATGCAACCTGAGCAATGTCGATACCGTCGTCATCGACGAGGCAGACCGCCTGCTCGACATGGGTTTTCTGCCAGAAGTCCGCAGGATCGTCTCTCTGACCCCACAGACCCGTCAGACCCTGCTTCTCTCGGCAACGCTTGATGATTCGGTCATCGCGGGCATCACCGATATTGTGCACAACCCTGTGCGCGTGGAAATCGCCCACAAGGGCACCGTCGCCGAGACCGTCGACCAGTACCTCCTGCCCGTCGGCACCGAGGCAAAGAACGGCGCGCTCGTCGAGTTCCTCACGACCGCAGGCTTCAAGCGCGTCATCGTCTTCTGCCGCACTAAGCGCCGCGCCGATACCGCCCTCAAGCGTCTGCACCGGGCTAATATCACCTGCGCCGTCATCCACGGAGACCGCAGCCAGAACCAGCGTCAGCGCGCGCTCACCCAGTTCCGCAACGGCGAGATCGACGTCCTCGTGGCAACTGACGTCCTCGCACGCGGCATTGACGTGAGCGACGTGAACTATGTGCTCAACTTCGACGTCCCCGAAGACCCCGAGGACTACATCCACCGCGTTGGCCGCACGGGCCGTGCAGGCGAGAGCGGCTGGGCCATCACCTTCGTTACCGGCCAGGACCTCCGTCTCCTCCGCGATATCGAGCGACTTTTGGGCAAAGCGATTCCCACCTATCCCGAGGCAGTCGAGTTCGAGCTAGGCGAAGACGCCCCTGAGCTCGACGAAGACAGGCAGCCCGGCAGCCCAGTCAAAGCTGCAAGGCAGCAGGGCGGCAGCTCCTCCAGGGGCAAAGGCGCAAGCCATAAGGCCGGCAGAGGTTCCCAGGAGGGCAAGGCCAAGGAGACCAAGCAGGAGCGCAAGCCCCGCAACAAGCGCGAGAACAGCGGCGAGCGAGACCAGGTCAAACAGGGCGCGCGTAACGCCAAGCAGGCGGGCGGACGAAATGCTGCTCAGGACGCCAGCCGCGGAAAAGGCAGTTCCAAAAAGAAAAACCGTTCCCAGGGAAGCTCACAGGATTCCTTCTCCAAGTTCCACAAGGGCGCGAACAGCCGCAAGAGCCGCCACGAGGGCGAGTTCATTGGTGAAAGCGGCTCCCGTCGAAATGGGGGCAAGCGCTCGGATAGCCGCGCTGCCAGCTCCGATAGCCGCTATGGCAACCACAAAAACCACAGCAAGGGCGCAGGCAAGGGCGTAAGCGAGCACAACATGAAGCATCATGGCTTTGGGAAGGCGGGCTCTGGGGCAAAGCACGGTGGCGGCAAGCGCGCCTCGGGTGGCCGCTCCCGCAAGGGCGGCAAGCGCTAAACCCAACTCCCGCCAGCAAAAAAGGCGCCTGCCACGACAAGTGCTTCCTACAACGAACTCATTACGAACGAGCGCGAAGGTTGCGAATCCAATGGAACACGAACTGCTGTTGGATTCCACCCCAGCGCTCGTTCCATATGATGTGGTAT
>CADBRF010000298.1 GCA_902796975.1 uncultured Coriobacteriaceae bacterium | reverse complement strand
TTGGAAACATCGACGACGTTGTTGATAGAGCGGGCACCAAGAGCGGTGATGCGCTCGACCAGCCAATCCGGGGATGGGCCAATCTTCACACCCTTAATGACGCGAGCCGTATAACGGGGGCAGATTTCGGGTTCCGCGATTTCGACGGACACGAGATCTTCCACCTTCTCCTCGTTCTTGGGGCCAGGCACCTGGCAGGGAGGCTCGTAGTGCCAGGGGATATGGTACATGGCACCAACCTCACGAGCAAAGCCCTTCATAGAGAGGCAGTCAGGGCGGTTGGGCGTGATTTCGAGGTCGAGAACCGTATCGCTCACCCCGCGCCACTGGGCAAATTCAGCGCCAAGTGGGGCATCGTCCGGGAGGACCATGATACCGTTATGATCCCCACCAAGACCAAGTTCGCGTTCGGAGCAGATCATGCCACAACTCTGGATACCACGGAGCTTGGACTTCTTGATCTTGAAATCACCGGGGAGCGTGGCACCGATACGAGCCACCGCCACCTTGATGCCAGCACGGATATTCGGAGCGCCACAGACAATCTGCGTGGGCTCTTCCCCATCGCCGAAGTCGACGGTGGTCACGTGCATATGGTCACTATTTGGATGCTCTTCGCACGTTTTGACATAACCGATGTACACGCCCTCGAAGGCAGCGCCCGTCTTCGTAACGCCCTCGACACCGGTTCCCGTGAGGTCGAGACGATCGCAGAAAGCCTGCAGATCATCAGGGACATCCACCATGGTTTTCAGCCAATTCAAAGAAATAAGCATGCGCTTCTCTCTTTCTCTTTCCAATCAAAAGGCAGCTACTACATCTGCCAGCCTTATCTACTCTAGAACTGCCTCAGGAACCTCATATCGCCTTCGAGAAGCATACGAAGGTCAGGGACGTCGTATTTCAGGCAGGCAAGCCTCTCTACGCCCATGCCAAAGGCAAAGCCGCTGTATTCTTCGGGGTCGATATCAACGAAGCCAAAGACGTTCGGGTCGACCATGCCACAGCCGAGAATCTCGACCCAGCCGGTGTTCTTGCAGAACCTGCAACCCTTGCCGCCGCAAATGCCGCAGCTGACATCCGCCTCATAGCTCGGCTCGGTGAAGGGGAAGAAGTGGGCGCGGAACCGCGTCTTGCGGTCTTCGCCGAAGAACTTGCGGTTGAAATAGTCGAGCGTGCCCTTCAGATCGCCCACCGTGATGCCCTTGTCCACGACGAGGCCTTCGATCTGGTGGAACTGCGGCAGGTGAGACGGGTCGGCAACGTCGCGACGGTAGACCTGGCCAGGGCTGATCATGTAGATGGGAGGACGCTCCTCCTCCATGACATGCACCTGAGCACCGCTTGTCTGGGTGCGCAGGAGAACATCGCTCTCGCCTCGCACGTCAGAAACATCGCCGCTGCGGTCAACGATATAGAAGGTATCCTGCATAGACCGGCTCGGATGGTCTTTGGGAGCGTTGAGCGCGGTGAAGTTGTAATAGTCGGTCTCAATCTCGCGTCCGCCGATGACCTCGTATCCAAGGCCAGCGAAGATATCGGAGACCTCGTCGATGATATGAGTGATGAGATGCTGCGCTCCATACGGATGCGCACGCCCGGGAAGCGTCACGTCGAGCGCGCCTGCCTGCATCTTCGCCTCGAGTTCAGCGTTAGAGAGCTCCTCACCTCGTGCCGAAAGCGCACCCTCGATGTCTGCACGAACATCATTTACCAGCTTGCCGACAGCTGGTCGTTCCTCTTTGGGCACATCGCGCATGCCACGGAGGGCAGCGGTAAGCGTGCCCTTTCTGCCCAGCACGCTCACACGCAGGTCTTCTAGCTCTTGAGTCGTCTTTGCATCCTGGATGGCAGGCAGCATCTGCTCGCGCAGGGACTCAAGCTCCTCTTTCAATGCCATGTTCTCAACCTTTCGTCCAAACTGTCTTCGTACCTATTCGCCAGCGCATGGGCAGGTATGCTGGAGCAATTCCTGCTTTCTATGCTGACGCTTTGTGGGGAATAAAAAATCCGCCCACGCAGCCTTTGCGAGGACGGAAATCAGATGAAGTCCGCGGTACCACCTCGGTTGACCATGCACAGCGAAAACGCTGAGCACGACCCGCTCTTGTAGCCCGTTGACGAGGGCAAACCGGCTCACCTACTAGCACATGGGATGCATGCCGTTCAGCAAGCTGCTCCGGAGTGAATTTACACGCTGCCCAATCGAGGCCCTTTCAGCTGACGAAGCCCCTCTCTGGAGATTCGGCGTAATGCGTATAACTGTCTCCTTCAACGCAACGGTCGCAAGTATAACACGGTGTTACGTGCGAGCTTCAGAGATAAACAGGGATGGAAACCTGTGCGGTGCAAACGGAAACCCTGGAATTGTTCCCCAGCCGGTACGAGCAAAAGGGCTAGGTCCGGTGCCGCAGATTAGCCCCTATGCTACGAGCCAAGTATATTTCTCGACGCTGTAGAGAGGTACGAACGGCAGGAGAATAGGCGTAGTCTTCACATACTGCTGATATTCAGAATCGTCTCCGTAGTTCCTGTTCTGACGCACTTCCAGCCTTCTGGCGCCACTAAACATGACATAGACGATACCGAGCCAACCAATTAACGCTGCAATCCACTGGACGGGCCCCGAAAACACTGCAAGACCTGAAATGAGCATGCCCGTCCAGTTGACAAGCTCGCCGAGATAGTTTGGACACCTCACGAGGCGGTACACGCCCGTATTTACGAATCGATGGGGGTTGGTTTTCTTGGCTTTTTGTTTCTGAAAGTCCGCAAAAATTTCGAGCAGGATTCCGCAGACAGAAAATACAAGCCCTATCCAGCCGAGAACCTGAGGACCTGCTCCATTTTCCAGACGGAAGAAGACAGGAGCGACCATGACAGCGTAGAGTATGGCGCAGGTTATCCAGATGGCAAAACGAACGGAAACCGATACGTCATCATTGGATTTTGTGTCTTTCTGCAGCGCCTTCCCATAGGTCGAGCTGCGTTTCTCCCGGATTGCGAGATACATTCCAAGCCTCAGACCATAGAAAACAAGAGCGAGGCAGAGAAAAGCAGAGAGAGGGTCGAGACTTGCGCGGAAGCTGAACAGCATAGCGCATCCCAGCGCAGCGACAGAGAACCCGTAGCCCAGGCTGATGAACCAGACGTATTTCTTAAATCCAATCGAGCTCACGACGAGCGCTATGACGATAAGCATCCAAAACCGCATGGGTCCTCTTTTCTGAACCTTATATAGACACGTGCAATTATAGCCAATCGCGCGAATAGCGCGCACTCGCTGGCTCCCTACGTCTGTACTTATAGCGATTCCTGAACAGGGTTTACGCCCCTCCCCTGCTCACTTAACCTTCCAGCTCCTTTGCAATCCCTCTAGGCGTTACAATGGCGTTGTGATTTTTTGTGACGAGGAGGCTCCATGTCAATACCGCGTTTCTTCATGAAAGATACTATGCCAGAAGGCGACGTTGTTACCCTGCCGCTTTCACCTGGTGAAATTCATCATATGAATGTGCGCCGCATAGACCCTGGCGAGCATATTGCCGCTTGCGCAGCGGGTGGCAAGTGCTGGGAAGTCGAAATCTGCACCATAAGCAAGACCGAGGTCACGGGCCGCGTCATCAATGTCATGCCCATAGAGCAGCTCCCCAACCTCACACTCGTGCAGGGGATTTCGAAGGGCGACCGCATGGGCCAGACCATTCGCCAAACCACTGAACTGGGAGTTCAGCGCATCATACCCTTCCTCTCCGACCGGACCACGGTCCGTCTTGCAGTAGACGAGCGCGCGAACAAGGGAGCACGCTGGCAGCGCATAGCTCTCTCGGCAGCCAAGCAATCTGGCCGCTCCATCCTCCCAATTGTCGATGACCCTACGAGCCTCGAGGATATCTGCACGACCCTCTCCAGCTTCGACCGTGTCATCATTGCCTGGGAGGAAGCCGATACCAATAGCGATGGAACTGCGTTG
>CADBRF010000297.1 GCA_902796975.1 uncultured Coriobacteriaceae bacterium | reverse complement strand
GAAGCAGAGCCTAGGCTATCTGATTACCAGCTTCAGGGCCGGATGCAACCTGATAGACAGCATCTACATGCACAAACACGCCACCCTTTGCCTGAATGGGAAGCCCGAGCTTCTCAAACATGCCATCTGCCCAAGCCTTATTGGCTTCGAATTCATCGCCCTCATTAATATAGCGGGCAGTTCCATGAATCTGATAGGCGCCATCTTTTGCCCAGAAGAGAATGGAGACCTTGGTGTTCTCCTCGAGGTTGGCAAGCGTCTTCTTGAAGAATTGGTCTGAGAGATAGATGGTTTCATCATCGACAATCTTTTCATAGCCACAACGCAGGCGTTGGGTTGAGCATCTGCAGCAGCCGTTGCAAATGCAACAGCAGGTACCGAGTTGAAGAGCTCCTGAACTTCCTTTGGCATTTTTGCCATGACACAACCTCCACTACTTGCAAAACCATACAAAAAAGAGTTGCAAAGCACTCGATGAAAGCATCATAGAATAACTTTGCAACTCGTATTTCAAATACCAGGCAATCGATGCCAACAAGTTACGTGGGCCTTAAGCGCGAACCTCTCCGCCCGTTGCCTTGGTGAGCTTCTTAACGATGGCGGCATGCGCTTTCTCGGTCTCCTCGCCCGTAAGCGTGCGGTCTGCAGCGCGGTAGGTGAGACGATACGCCATGGATTTCTTTCCGGCGCCAACCCGCTCGTCGTCGCGATACACATCAAAGAGGCGGACATTGGCAAGGTTATGTTTCTTGCCCGCGCTCGTGATGATCTGCTCGATACGCTCGGCGGTCACGGATTCGTCGACAACCAGCGCGAGGTCCATCTCGACATCAGGGAAGACCGGCACGTCGACATAAGGGCGTTGCTCCTCGGCCGCACCGGTGAGCTGCTGCACATTGAGCTCGAAGGCGGGAACAGCCCCATCACAGTCAAAGGCTTTGAGCACACGCGGGTGTATCTCGCCAATCCAACCGAGCTCGCGACCACCAGCCATGATACGGGCAGCCCTGCCTGGCTGGCGCCAGGAGGCGTCATCTGCTTCGAGAGGAACGAAGCGAACCTTCTGAATCGCAAGTTCGCGGACGAGATTTTCGACAATGCCCTTAGCATCGAAGAAATCAAGCGGACGTGCCGGCTCGTTCCAGGCAGTATCCTTCCAAGAACCCGAGAGCACGGCTGCGACGAGTTGCGTCTCCTTGGGGTTCTTACGACCTTCTGCAGCACCAAAGCAAACGCCGCGCTCGAAGAGCTGGACATTCGGAACACCGTGGGCATGGTTATAGGCGACGCTCCTCAGCAAACCCGGAATGATGCTGCGGCGCATGACCGATTGCTCGCTCGACATAGGATTGATGAGCTGTACCGCCTCGCCACGCCCCTCTTCTGGCATCTGCAGACGCTCCAAATCGTCTTTGGGGACGAGAGAATACGTGAGTGTCTCATTGAGACCGGAAGCGCGCAGAACCTGGTCAATCGTGCGCTCGCGCTGCTGGACAAGCGTGAGACCGCCCTCGTGAGTTCCCCCGGGCAGCGTCGTCTCGACACGGTCAATGCCCCAGATACGGATAATCTCCTCGTAGAGGTCAATCTCACGGGTGAGATCTGGACGGAATGTCGGAGCGGTAACAGTGAAGTCAGTGCCGTTTTCAGCCGGCGCCACCTTGCAGCCGAGGTCCGTGAGGACGTTTACCTGCTCTTCATCAGTGATATTTGCTCCACAGAAGGCGCGCAGACGGTCAGGCCGAAGGGTGAGCACCGGTTCCACAGGCGGAATGGGATAAGCATCTACGCTGCCCTGGCAGATGGTGCCACCGGCGACCGCGCAGATGAGAGCTGCGGCAATCTCACCATTCTCATCGCATGAGGAAGCATCCACGCCACGCTCGTAGCGAAGCGATGCCTCGCTCACGAGGGAGAGGTTACGGCTCGTGCGGCTCGTACGCCCTGTTTCGAAGGTTGCAGACTCGAGAAGGATATCGGTCGTCTGATCGGTCACCTCGGACGTGAGACCGCCCATGACACCAGCAAGGGCAACAGGATTCTCCCCATCGGTGATGAGGGTCATATCGCTCGTCAGGTCACGCGCGGTCCCATCGAGGGTCGTGAACTTCGTACCATCCTCAGCCCTGCGCACCAGAACGTGGCGCTTGCCATCCTCAAGAACGGGGAACGCGTCCAGATCGAAGGTATGAAGCGGCTGCCCCAGCTCGAACATGATGTAGTTGG
>CADBRF010000296.1 GCA_902796975.1 uncultured Coriobacteriaceae bacterium | reverse complement strand
TTCAGAGCCCATGCGTCCAAGCGCACCACTCACCAATACCTTAATCATAGCTAGATCATACTCTCGACTTCCTCTTGCGAATATGGACTGACGATTGCGATGGTGGGTTCTTCACTGAGAATCTTCTCGGCAACCGCGTTCACGTCATCTGCTGTGACGTGCTTATAGCTGTTGACAATCTCATCCACGCTGCGCAGCTCTGTGCCGATGGTAGCAAGCCTGCCCAAGCGGGTCATGTGCATGCGTGTGCTCTCCATGCTCAGCAGAAAGTTGCCACACACGTACTCGCGTACACGGTCGAGCTCTTCAGCACCAATGCCTTCGGCTTTGATGCGATTGAGCTCCCGCAAGGCAACCTCGACGACCTCTCCCACGTTCTCTGGACGCGTACCCGCGTACATGGAGAAAATACCGCAATCTTCATATGCCTGAGAACTTGTATAGACAGAGTAGACCAGGCCGCGGTTCTCGCGAATCTCGAGGAAGAGGCGCGAGCTCATGCCTCCGCCCAGAGCAGTGTCAAGCAGGCCTGCAGCATATCGTTCTTTGCGCGGCGCAAAATATGAAAGGCCCGGATAGCCGATGAGAATGTGCGCCTGCTCAGTATCTTTCTTGATGACCGCCAGACTCTTGCGGGTACCCTGCTGGACTGGCTTACGCTCAAGACGGCTCTCCGAGGGAAGCTCAGCGAGCCATTTCTGAGCAAGGGCTACGAGCTTCTCGTGATCGACATTGCCCGAAGCCGCAATAACGAGATTGCTCCCCGTATAGTGCGCATCATGATAGGCATGCATATCGGCAGGAGCGAGCCCGCTCACAACCTCGCGGCGGCCAAGAACGGGAACGCTGAGAGCATCTTCTGGATTCATGGCATCTGCCAAGAGGTCGTAGACCTGGTCTTCTGGCTGGTCCTCACTGCGCGCAATCTCCTCGATGACTACCTCACGTTCAAGCTGCATGGCCTCTTGGGCGAACTCCGCGTTGACAAGCATGTCCGAGAGCATTTCAAATGCATCGTCAAGACGGATATCCACCATACGAGAGTAGAAACAGGTGTATTCACGCGACGTGAAAGCGTTGAGCTCAGCGCCCATGCCATCGAAGGCAATGGAAATATCGGCAGCGGAACGGGTGGGTGTTCCCTTAAAGAGCATATGTTCCATAAAATGCGATATGCCGCGAGTAGCGTCGTCTTCATCGCGGCTACCCACGCGCACCCAGAAGCCAAGCGCGATAGAGCGCACTCCCTCCATGTGCTCGGAGATAACCGTTACGCCATTGGCGAGGATAGATTTCTGGTAGAACATGCAACCTCTCTCAAGAGCGGGAATTAAGACGAACCCGCACGCCAGGACCCGAGCAAACTGCTCGGAAATAAAACAAAAACCGTAAGAGCACCGCACACGATACAGCTCGAAAGCCTTCTGCCTTGAGCACGGCAGCGCTCCTTCGGATAACAGTTGATTTTACTGCAATCCCAAGATGCTTTTCCCCTGCTTCTGTTGCAGATTGCCTACACGGCGATAATGGATTCACCATAAGAGCCAATCGTCATGCTCTATGCCAGTTGGGGAAACGCGAGGGAACGATGTCGCACACATGCGCTAGAGTATGTACTGGCAGGTGCGAACTCGAACGATGAGGTGAACGTTATGGCTATAGACCCAAAACTCATTGAATTCACCGAGGACGAAAAGGAACTGCTCCGCAGCCGCCATGAGCAGCAGGAGTCCTTGCTCAGCCCTTATGCCTGCAAAGACGAAGAGGGCCTCCGCGAGCGAATGGAGAACTATCAGGACCCGGATGTCTATCTGGCTCGTCCCTGCTTCGTTGTGGATGTAGAGAAAATCGTGCACAACCCCTTCTATTCGCGGTGCGCAGACAAGACGCAGGTCTTTAGCCTCATCAAGAACGACGATATCTCCCGGAGGTCCTTTCACCTGCAAGTGGTGAGCCGCGTGGGCAGAACCATCGGCGCCGCCCTCGGCCTCAACCTCGACCTCATAGAGGCCATCTCCGTCGGGCACGATCTTGGCCACACGCCATTCGGCCACCGTGGAGAGCGGATTCTCTCCGACCTGTACCATCAGCGCACGGGCCGCTATTTCAACCACAACGTGCATTCCGTGCGTCTGCTCCGCACGCTTGCCCGCACAAACCTCTGTCTGCAGACCTACAACGGCATCTTGGCCCACTGTGGCGAGAAGACGTTCCTTGAGTACCGGCCAAAGCCATGCCCCACCTTCGAGGATTTCGACCAGTTGCTGGAGAACTGCTACACCGACCAGACCAATATTCGAGACCTACGCCCCAACACGCTCGAAGGCTGCGTCATGCGCATCAGCGATATCATCGCCTACGTTGGCAAAGACCGTCAGGACGCTGAGAAAATCGGGCTCGTTTCCGCGGCGGATTTCAAGGAAAGCTCCATCATCGGCACCCAGAACCGTGAGATTATCTATAACGTGACCCGTAACATCATCAAGAACTCCCTTGGAAAAGATTACATAGCCATGGACGAAGAAGTCTTCGAGGGGCTTGATGCGCTCAAACGAGAAAACTACGAAATTATTTACAATTCCGAAGAGGTCACGAAGTCCATTGATTTTATCCAGCCCATGATGGAACGGCTCTATTCTCGTTTTATCGATGACCTTGAGTAGGAACGCCACGACTCCCCTATCTGGCGTCATCATATTGAAAATCCCAATATGTTTCACGACTACGTTTGGGAGCTAGAAAAC
>CADBRF010000295.1 GCA_902796975.1 uncultured Coriobacteriaceae bacterium | reverse complement strand
CCCCTTTTGAGAGGACCTTGCTCACCGAGCGGTCGAGCGCCTGCTTGACGATGTCCTGACCGTTGTCGTAATAGACCCTCACATCGTCGAAGGACTGGAAGAAGCCCAGGTGCTCTACCATGGCGGAGGAGATGTCGCGCCCCATGCGCTCCATTGGCCTTGCCGGGTCTTCGAACTGGCTGCGGCGGTAGACGAACGTGACATAGGAGATGGGAAGCCTGCGGACAAACGAGGAGAAGTAGGCGAGCATCACCTTGCGCTGCTCGATGCCAAGAAACGCGTAGCCCTTGCGCCCGTCCATGAGGGGCTCGGAGCGAAACTGGATGTTGGGGAGGTCGGCCCCGGCGAGCTTGGCCTCATGGCCCGTGACCGCCTCGGCGATGCTGTCTGCCTGGTCGTGGAAGACGAGCGTGAGCAGGTAGTAGCGAGCCTTGCCGCCGCGGTCGCCACTCTCGTCGACGAAGATGCTGAGCTCCTTGGCCAATGGGGGCTCCTAATGGAATGGATAAAAAAAAGCCGGGGGACTCCCCCGGCACTTGGAGGTAGCTCAATCAGCCACCAATAACCCTATAGCATGCGCTGGCAGTGAATACAATAGGGGAGCGGGATGGGGCTGCTGTCGATGGCGTCCCTGCAATAGATTCGCGGCTTCTTCAAGATTACGGAACACGAGAATTGACCGCCGGAGCTGGTTTGCGATAGCAACCCGAGGCTTGCCTTTGTCTGCGCGAACCTGATTCAGAGGCGCAGTGACGCCATCCACGAGGGCGTGCCTGAGATCTTTTCGGCTCGTGGCTCCCTCGCGCGCCCGGCCGCGGGCGGCTCCCGGGGCGGTCGCGGCCGTCATTTCCTGCCGCTCCTCGACTCGATGTAGGCGTCCACTGACGCCATCGAAACCAGGAGCTTTCTTCCGAGCCTGTACGAGTCGATCTCTCCCGATCAGATGAGGCCGTATGCCTTGTTGCGCATAAGGAAGCTGAGAGAGCGGCGCCATTTAACCCAGAAGGAGCTGGCTGAGAAGGCCGGGCTGAGCGAGTCTGCTCTTAGAAGTTACGAACTTGGCAACAGGTATCCGAAGGATTCCCATATCAAGCTAATAGCTCAGGCCCTCGAAGTGCGTCCAGAGGCGTTCGCCGACTGCCGCATTCGCACGGGCCAGGAAGTCATCCACCTGCTTTTCAATCTTGAAGAGAACTATGGAATTGTTCCGATCGACGGCCAGGCGGTGGTTAAGGTGACCGGCAAGCATCCTGAGGTCGTCAAAGCGCTTCTTGATTGGGGCGAAGCGCATTCAAAGCTCGAATCCGGCGAAATAAGCCAGGACGAGTACGAGATTGGTAAGATTCATACTCGCCGCACACGCGAGTCATTTGACAACAGCTCTCAAAGGAAGAGCTATTACTAGGAACGCATTAAGCACAAAACACGCTTTCGAAGGAGTAAAAATGGAAGAAGTGCTTGCTATTTCGAATCAACCTTCCGCTATGGAACTATGGCAAGGAATCGGAGGGCATTTCGATTCACTTGGACAAATTATCAATGAATTCCTTGATAACAGCGTTTCGAACTTTTCAGCCCATGAAAGCGCAACGAGGAATATCTTGGTCAGGCTATTGGAGCAATCAGTCGGTGGTGATGTAATCGTTACGATTGAGGACACTGGCACTGGTATGAAGGACCTAGATTCCGCATTTACCTTGGGAAGCCAGGCAGCTGGGGAAACACCTCTCAATGAGCATGGTTTTGGCCTCAAACACGCGTTGGCATCTGCAAATCCGTCAAATGACGCATGGTCGATTCTTACTCGAACTTCCGACGATTTGGCTCTCGGTCGCTTCAAAAAGATAGCTGCGCCATACGACATCGTCGACTATACCGGTGAGTATTGCTCTGGCACCGAGTGGCCTGGACACTACAATGGAACTGGAACAATCGTTCAATTCCGCTGCTCAAGGGAAATGTATCGAACCTTGGGACGAGGCATCCGTGGTGGCGCGACAGCTTTTGTCACTTTGGCTGACATCCTTTGCGAAGACATAGGCTTTGTGTATGCGGGCGTCATTTCCGACGGCATCGCAAGCATCACCCTTTCGGTCGAAGAGTTCGATAAAAACCCATTTATGCGCCCGGTTGGAGCTGTCGAACCGGACTGGGCTGACTGGCTAGGACCAGGACGCGGATTAGAAGATTACAATCTTGGAGGAGGAAAAGTCACTATTTCCTACGCATTTGGCCGCATTAACAGTAAGCCAGATCGAGTTCAATTTGATAATTCGACTACACGTAAGTATTACATGCGAAACATGTCCTCTTCAGGTGTTGAGATAAGAATCAATGGCAGGGTGCTGTGTTCAAATCTATTCAAGGAGATTTGGGGGATAGAAAAACACAATTCCTATAACTATCTGCTCGTTGTAATTGACTTGAAGTCTCAAGATGGCAAGGCCCTCCCAAAAACAAGAACATCAAAAAACGGTTTGCGAGAAGGCGATGCGAAACTCGAAGCGCTTTATGCCTGGATTCGGTCCAACATGCACGAACCGCAAAAGGACGTATCGCTGTCTGATCATGAAACGGATTTGTTCGAAGAGCTTAAGACGCGCATGCTTCAATACAACCCAGATCCTCATAAAGTCATCGAAACGGAAATGCACGTCTTTACTACTACCGGAAATGCAAAAGACAAAGTTCGCGTCGATCTCTATGAGAAGACGCAATACGGCGTAACCATTTACGAAGGGAAGCGTGACTCGACTACCAGCAAGGACGTCTATCAACTTCGCATGTATTGGGATGGACTTGTTTATGATGGCATCACCCCAACGAAAGGCGTTTTGGTTGCAATGGTGCACCCGGGCTCTGTAAAAGGCCTTATTCAGATAGTCAATACGATGAAAGATGCCTCGGGAAACAACTACCACTTCGAAACAAAGACCTGGAAAGATTGCGGCCTTGATTTAACAAGCCGCTAGTGAATTCCAAGGAAAGAGCAACGACGTACTAACCTGCTGCGCGGAGTCAAATGAGAAAACCCCGTGAGTACCATATGAGTACCAACGTGAACGCAAGAGAAGCTACGGTAACGCATGACGTGTAATTGTAATAACAAGCTGTACGTTCTGATTGCTTTATAAACATTGAGTGGGAGTGACAGGAGCGCACATTTCCCCAGCTAAACATGTTAAACCCCTCTGCCAAGCGCGGCTTGGCAGAGGGGTTTCTTAGGCCCCTGTAAGCCCTTTCAAGCCATTTTGAATTAGAAACGCACGTCAATGGCCGCGCCTGCGACGCCTTTCGAAGGCCTTTCTCATCGAGTCCGAGGTCCATCTCCCGGCAAGGTCCGGATTTTCAGAATCAAATTCTGCCACAGCAGTTTTCCAATCCTTCATGCTTCCGCGCATGGGAAAGCTCGATGATTCTATGCGACCTTCTATCCAATTGATCATTCT
>CADBRF010000294.1 GCA_902796975.1 uncultured Coriobacteriaceae bacterium | reverse complement strand
GCTGCATTGAATGTTCCAAGAGAGAGTACGATTTTTCTTTGACATCCACGGATGGAAGCCAGTGAGTTTGTTCTGAATGAGCCAATGAGCGTATTGCTCGGATGACCCGCAGCGCAGAACGCGCGATGAGAATGTTCAAGCCAATCCTCCTGTCTTCATCCCGGAGAATGGCCCTCGTCTCTCTACAAATGCCCCGTCTATATTATTTCATACATAGGTGGATTTGCTTAGACCTGCGATTATTGGAATATCAGATAAAAAGAACGGGTTATTTTATGGTTGAACTTTCCAGTAGAGCTGATTTTGCTGTTCGTAAAAGCGCTGGTCATGAGGCTGAAATTGAGATGCGATATATGCGCTGTGTACTATTGAGCCCCTATTATACCGTATTTGACCTGCGGTTTTATAAATGCCAATACTCCACTGTGGCATAAACTGCAGATTGCAAGCTTTTTGTTTGAGGGCTTATTGCCTATGTCGTGTACCGAAAAGGGCTTAGAAGGCGAATAAACGCTTCGGTATTTTTGGGGCGCATGGCGTGACACGCAAGGAGATTACTAATCGGCTACGGCATACGTTTTTTCTCGCAATTTTAGGTAGGGTGGTGCGGAAATTCTTTTCGAATGGAGGCAATATGCGGCAAGATGAGACTCACCAGCCAATCCATGGAACGCACTGGAAAAACACTGATATTGCTGGCGCAGTGAGCAAAGAGAGTGCATTCAGACTGCAAGATGATTTTCATGCGGCCGTCAACAGGAACTGGCTTGTCCAAGCAGAAATCCATCCCGGCAATTCAAGCGAGTCCTCGTTTTGGGAGGTCATGCGCACTGTCGAGAAGCGAATTATTGGTCTGCTGGAGGAAAAAACGCTTGCTGCGGAGTCTCACGAGGCAGAGTTAGCTCAGGCACTGTGGAACGCGTTTCTTGACATGCCCCGGCGAAATACATTGGGTATAGAGCCGATAAAGACATATCTTAATCGTATCGAGCATGTATCCAGCGTAGAAGAGATGCGCACCTTGCTCGGGAGTGACGCGTACCTCTTCACTTCTGTATTCGTGAGTGCAGAAGTCTTCGCAGACAAGAAGGATAGTCTCAACAACGTTGTGTATCTCGATCCTTCTGGCTTTACGCTTTCTGATCCGGACGAATACAAGAACATGACAGATCAAGGCAGGCGCATGAAGGCAGCAAACGATGCGTATTTCGCTTGGCTGCTGGAGCGCGCTGGGTATTCAAAGGAAGAGGCAGCAACTGACGTTGAAAGCATATTTGCGTTGGAAACGGCAATCGCATTGCATTGCTTTGGTGTTGCAGACCAGGCGCGAGATGACTTCGAGGAACTTACCTATAACGTTCGCACGCTGGATGAGCTCAAGCAGGAATCTGGGGCATTTCCGCTGGCAGATATCCTCGCTGCTCAAGGGCTCGATGGCGCGAAAAAGTATATTTTGGGCGAGCCGGAATGGCTGGAGGCGTTGGCACAGGTCTTTGATGCAGACCACCTGGAAGACTTCAAGGCATGGATGAAGATTCGCACGCTTATGCGATTTGCAGGGTATCTGGATCAGACGTGTTATGACCGCCGGGAACAGTGGAATCACGAGCGAATCGGGAGCGTTGGGGCCACACCGCTCAAGCGTAGGGCGTATCAGACGATTGAGGGCCTGCTTGGCATGGCTATTGGTCGTGTCTATGTGGAACGCTATCTGACGCCTGAGACAAAGGCAGATGTCGAGTCAATGGTGCGAAGCGTTATCGAGACCTATCACGACCGGCTGTCTCATGCGGAATGGCTGTCAAGTGCAACGCGTGATAAAGCTTGTGAGAAGCTCGATGCTCTCACGGTTCGCGTGGGATACCCCACGAGTTGGCCCAATTACGACGTGCTCACCTTCCAGCTGGATGCGTCGCTCGTTGATATGTACATGGCGATTACGGCGTTCGAGCAGGCTCGCGAGGCGAAAAAGGTCAATCAACCTGTTAATCGCGAAGAATGGCTCATGAGCCCCCAGACGGTCAATGCCTACTATCTTCCCACGGATAATTCAATAAACATTCTGGCGGGCATCCTGAATGGCGTTTTCTATGATCCGAAGGCGAGCCGCGAAGAGAACATGGGCGGTATCGGCATGGTCATCGGGCATGAAATAACTCACGCCTTCGACAAGAACGGTAGCCTCTATGACAAAAATGGAAATCTGGGAAATAGCTGGTGGACCGAGGAAGATCGCGCGGCGTTCAAACAGCGAACCGACGCAGTTGCTCGCTATTGGAATGGCATCGAGGTCTTGCCTGGAAATAATATGAACGGAGACCTGTGCGTGGGAGAAATCGTGGCTGATTTAGGTGGCGTTACCTGCATGACGCAAATTGGCCGCGGTATCGAGGGATTTGACTTTGCCAAGATGTTCAAAGCCTACGCGCGGGATTGGCGCACCATCGAGTCGCAACCTCTTGCAGAATACCTGCTCATCAACGACGTCCATCCGCCAGCGCACCTGCGTACCAACGGGACGGTGCAGCAGATTGACGAGTTCTACGAAGCTTTCGATGTGCGGCCAGGTGATGGAATGTGGCTTGATCCCGAAGAACGCCTTGCCGTTTGGTAGCGGAAGTGGGAGGGGATAGGGCCCATATCAACCGTCCACGAAGGGTTTGCGACTTTAGCTTGAAGTCGCCTTGTTTTTCCCGCGGATTACCGTATGATATTCCTTCGTGTGTACCCGATGCTTAGCATTCACCCTCACCCAGTGATGCCTCAGCTTCGGGCGAATGTCCAAGATGCGCGTTGGCGCATTACGAGAAAAGAAAGGGTGGATACCATGACCATTTCTAAGGCTCAGAAGGCTGAAATCGTCAAGGAGTACGGCAAGGACGAGACTGATACCGGCTCCACCAAGGTGCAGATTGCACTTCTTACCGCTCGCATCAAGGACCTTACGGGTCATATGCAGCGTAACCCCAAGGATCACCACACCCGTCGTGGTCTACTCATGCTCGTCGGCAGGCGTCGTCGTCTCCTCGTCTACCTGAAGAAGCAGGACATCAACGAGTATCGTGAGCTCATCGCGAAACTCGGTATCCGCGACAACATCTAAGTTTGGAGATAAAGCGGGCTGCGGCCCGCTTTTTCATGTGCCGTCCGGACGGATTCCGGCGGCAGGCATGCGAGGGGCATGGGGTCTTTCGCATGTGGGCTGGAGCGGCTCAAGGGGAGCGGCACAGCCCATCCCTCGCCACAAGGGGTGGCGGGGCAGGAGTGAGGAAAAGGAATGAATAAAGTTACTCACGAGTTCGACCTCTACGGGAAGCATTACGCGTTCGAGACCGGAGAGCTGGCAAAGCAGGCAACTGGAGCTGTTGTCGTCAAGCAGGGAGATACCATTCTCCTCGTGACGGCAGTTGTCTCCAAAGAGAAGCGCGACCTGGACTTCTTCCCGCTGACTGTTGACTTCATCGAGAAGATGTATGCTGTAGGCCGTATCCCCGGTGGATACCTCAAGCGCGAGGCCCGTCCCAGCG
>CADBRF010000293.1 GCA_902796975.1 uncultured Coriobacteriaceae bacterium | reverse complement strand
GAATCATCTTTGTCGGCATCGTCAATCAGACTGTCGAGGTAGAAGGCGCGATAGCCGGGCAGGGTGACAAGCCCGCGGGCGAAGTCGCGATTGGAGAGGTCGAGGTCGGCGGCAACCGAGCTCGCTATATCGAGCTGGGCATTGCGCAGATCAACGAGGGTGCCATCCTTGAGACGGTGGTAGCTCTTCTTCTCGTGATAGCTCTCGAGAATGGCGCGCATCTCCTCAGGCGGGAAGTCCCCAGTCTCCATGGACAGGTTCACGAGACCGCCCTTGAGACGGACGCTGAACTGCACGCTTGGCGTATCGGGGCTGCGCAGACCGTCGAAGGTGCGGGTAGTGAACACATCGCCAAGCTCGCGAAACTCGGAAAGCCCCTCGAAGATGAGACGGGCAACAGCGCGCTCATCGTTTGCATCGAGCGCGAAGGTACCATCCGGGCGGTGCTCGTCGAAGTAACTGTCTGCAAGTTCAACTGCCTTGCGCTCCACATCGATATCACGCAAGGGGTTGGCAATAAAGTCCTCGGGCATGACGGAAGCGCTGTAGGTGCGCTCTCCATAGACTGCTTTGGCATTGCAAACAAGCGAACCCAGAACGCGGTCGAAATAGAACTGGAGCAGGCAGGGCTGGACTTGCACGTCGCGCCACTTCTCGGGGACCTCAATGCCCAGGGGCTGCGCGATCTTGCTCAGGACACTCGTGCACAGACGTGGCATGTCATCGTCGCTCACGAACTGAGGACGACTCGGGTCGGCGATGATCTCGAGAAAATTCGAACATTGGGAGAACTCGGGGGTGCAGCGGTAGAAGACACCGCCGGATGCCCAGAGATAGAGGCGGTCTTCGGAGGAGATGAAGAACATGTCCTCCAGCCCCTTGCACGCGAGCTGATAGCCGCGTTCCTGCTCCTTGCGCACGAGACTTACCGAAACCTGAGGGTTACCCTCCACGACGTGGCAGGTGATGCCCGTGGCACCGCGTTGCGCGTAGATGCCGAGCAGTTGGAAACTGGTGTCACGGTAGAGGTCGAGAAGCTCGATTGCCTCGGCAGCGCTGAGAGAAACAGAGCGTCGCGCCCCAGAGCGAGAGCTGCGCCAACTGGAATCTTGCGTACGCGCCTTGGCGGTGATGCGCTGAAGGAGCTTGATCACCCGCTGCGAGCGGGCATCGAAGGCCTCAGGCACATGCGTGAGAACGAGCTGCTTGCCATAGGAATAGACCTCGGCATTCTCCATCCGAAGTACGAACGCATCGATATCGCTGAGGACATATGCCCGCTTTGCCCCCTGAAGCGTGAACTCCGCTTCCCACCGGCTACTCCCCGCGCGGAGCACGAGGCCAAGCGAAACAGGCTGAGTGCGAGCGCTGACCAGAGCTTTGGTTGCGTTGTCGAGATAATCAGCGAGAAGGGGCGAGGTTCGCTGTGGAGATACCACCTGCTCTTGCTCTGCCGAGGTTTGCGTGCCTGCGTCCACCGCGTTTCCGCTGGCAGGGGTGGGTTTGTCTTCAGCTTCTTCCAGCTCTGCAAAGGAGGAGGCGTCTTCGCGATAGGCAAGCGCGAGGGCAACACAGTGCTTGCACATGCCGTAGATGCCATAGTCCTCATAGGCCGCGCAAGTGCAAGTGTAGGAGGAGATCATAGTCTCAGACCGGTTGAGCTCGAGCGTTGCCTTGTACGAGCCATTGCCGCTCGCGCTTTTGACCTGCGCTTTGAGAAGGGTGGTCTTGTCGGATTTGAACTTGCCGCGGTCGAACACGGACCCTTCCTCGCGGGCTATACCAAGGCCCCTGCTATAGGCGTTGCTCATGGCGCGTTCGCGTATTTCCGATCGTGACAGCATCTGACCCCCACAAGCCGTGAAAAACCGTCCTTCCACTATAGCATCGACAGACTTTTTTGGGAGTCACTAACACCCGTTTTTTCCTGCAGTTATTTGTGTGCGGGGGATAAAAACGGGACCTGCAGACTCATGTCCGCAGGTCCCTTGTGTGTCTGTTTCTCAGGCGAGAAGCAGCATGTTGCTCAACGCTTAGGCGAAGTAGGAAACGCCGCCCTCGATGAGGGGCTGAAAATCATTGCCCGGAACGTTCTGGTAGCAGCCCTTGCTCACGCGCTCGGAGTGGCCCATCTTGCCGAGGACACGGCCATCCGGGCTGGTGATGCCCTCGATGGCGAGCACAGACCCGTTGGGGTTCACACTCCAGTCCATGCTCGGCTCGCCGTTCGCATCCACGTACTGGGTGGCAATCTGGCCATGCGCCTTGAGCTCCGCCAGCACCTCATCGCTTGCGACGAAGCGCCCCTCGCCGTGGCTGATGGGGATGAGATGAATGTCCCCCACCTCGCACTTGGAGAGCCAGGGCGAAAGGGTGGAGCTCACGCGCGTGCGGACAAGACGGCTCTGATGGCGGCCAATGGTGTTGAAGGTGAGCGTGGGGCAGGCGGAATCCATGGGGCGTATATCGCCGTAGGGCACGAGCCCGAGCTTGATAAGGGCCTGGAAGCCGTTGCAGATGCCTAGCATGAGGCCATCATGGTTCTGGAGCAGGTCGCGCACCGCCTCGGTGACCGCCGGAGACCGGAAGAAGGCGGTGATGAACTTCGCAGACCCGTCGGGCTCGTCGCCACCGGAGAAGCCGCCGGGAATCATCACGATCTGGCTCTTGCCAATTTCCTCGACGAGTTTCTGTGCGCTCTCCGAAACCGCCTGCGGGGAGAGGTTGTTGACGATGAAGGTGCTGACCTCGGCACCAGCGCGCTCGAAGGCGCGGGTGGTGTCGTATTCGCAGTTGGTGCCCGGGAAGACCGGAATGACCACACGCGGTTTGGCAATGTGAAGCCCAGAGGTGCTCGCGGGCGAAGCTGCTACGAAATCAATGCGGGGAACCGCCACGCCTGCCTGACGGTAGGGGTAGACGGGCTCGAGCTTACCTTCCCAAGCCTCCTGGAGAGCAGCGAGGTCAATGGTCTCGCCCGCGAGCTTGAGTTGGTAGGCTTCGGTGGTGGTGCCGAGAACCGTGATGTTCAGCACATCGCTGCCTTCGGGAATGGCGACTTCGGGCTCGAGCTCCACGAGGAAGGTGCCATAGGCAGGCGTGAAGAGAATCTCCGGATCGACCTCGGGCGCGAACTCGATGCCGATGCCATTGCCCACGCACATCTTGAAGAGGGCCTCGGCACTCGCGCCATAGCCCGGCGTGGATACAGCACGGGCAGCGCCAGATTCGATAAGGCCTTCGACGAGTTCGTAAACCTGGAGTAGGCCGGGCACCTCAGGGGTGAGATGGTCTTCGGCGCTATAGAAGGGGTGGATGCAGAGGACTCTATCGCCTGCCGCCTTGAACTCGGGCGACATGACGCAGTCGGTCGTGCCGGTTGCGGTGGCAAAGCTCACCAGCGTGGGCGGTACGTCGAGGTTCTCGAAGCTGCCGGACATAGAGTCCTTGCCGCCGATAGCGCCAACTTCGAGATCGACCTGGGCCATGAGGGCGCCGAGCACGGCAGCTGCCGGCTTGCCCCAGCGCTCCGGGACATCATGCAGCTTGCCGAAGTATTCCTGGAAGGTAAGGTAGGCGTCCTTGCGCTTGAAGCCTGCGGCGATGAGCTTGGAGACGCTCTGAACCACGGAGAGATAGGCGCCTGTGAACTGGTTCTCGCTCATGAGGTAGGGGTTGAAACCCCAGGCCATACCCGAAGTCGTGGTGGTCTCGCCGTCAACGGGGAGCTTGGCAATCATGGCCTCCGAGGGCGTGAGCTGGGTCTTGCCTCCGAAGGGCATGAGAACGGTGGATGCGCCGATGGTCGAGTCGAAGCGCTCGGAGAGGCCCTTGTTAGAGGCGATATTGATGTCTGTGACGAGGTTTTCGAAGCGTTCCTGGAGCGTAGCGCCCTTCCATTCGGGGGCGTAGCTGCCCTGTTCGAGTACGTGGAGGTCCTGATGCTTGGGCGCGCCATTGCTGGCGAGGAACTCGCGACTCACGTCGATGATGGTGTCTCCGCGCCAGGTCATGCGCACACGTGGCTCCTCGGTGACCTTCGCCACCGCAGTCGCCTCGAGATTCTCCTCGTGGGCGTAGCCGATAAAGGTATCCACATCCTCGGCGGCAACGTCCACGGCCATGCGCTCTTGGCTCTCGGAAATCGCCAGCTCGGTGCCATCGAGGCCCTCGTACTTCTTGGGAACGAGGTCGAGGTTGACATAGACGCCGTCGGCAAGCTCGCCGATGGCAACCGAGACGCCGCCCGCGCCAAAGTCGTTGCAGCGCTTGATAAGACGGCAGGCATCGCCACGGCGGAAGAGGCGCTGGAGCTTGCGCTCGACAGGCGCATTGCCCTTCTGCACCTCGGCGCCGTCTTTGGCGAGACTTTCCACATTATGGGCCTTGGAGGAACCCGTCGCGCCACCAATGCCATCGCGGCCAGTACGGCCACCGAGCAGGATTACCACGTCACCCGGAGCAGGAGTCTCGCGGCGCACGTGGTCTGCAGGCGTTGCGCCAACAACCGCGCCGATTTCCATATGCTTTGCGACATAGCCGGGGTGGTAGAGCTCGTTGACCTGGCCAGTTGCGAGGCCAATCTGATTACCATAAGAGGAGTAGCCGGCAGCAGCACTCGTGACGAGCTTACGCTGGGGCAGCTTGCCCTCAAGCGTCTCGGAGACCGGAACCAGCGGGTCGCCCGCGCCCGTGAGGCGCATGGCCTGGTAGACGTAGGAGCGGCCGGAAAGAGGGTCGCGAATGGCGCCACCCACGCAGGTCGCCGCGCCACCAAAGGGCTCGATTTCGGTGGGGTGGTTATGCGTCTCATTCTTGAAGAGGTAGAGCCAGTCCTGCTCCTCGCCATCGACATCACACTTGATCTTGACGGTGCAGGCGTTGATTTCCTCGGACTCGTCGAGGTTCTTGAGGATGCCCTTGGCCTTGAGGTACTTAGCGCCGATGGTGCCCATGTCCATGAGGCAGACGGGGTGCTCGGCTACACCGTTCTCGTCCACTGCGTCGCGCCCGAGTTCGTGGCGAATTTCGAGATAGCGCTCAAAGGCCTTCTTGACGGTCTCATCATCGATTTTGACATCGGTGAACTCGGTGCCGAAGGTGGTGTGGCGGCAATGATCAGACCAGTAGGTGTCAATCACCTTGATCTCGGCGATGGTCGGGTCGCGCTGCTCGTCATCGGCAAAGTACTTCTGGCAGAACTGGATGTCGGCAAGGTCCATGGCAAGGCCACGGTCGGCAATGAATTGGGCAAGCTCGTCAGCGGAGAGCTCCCGGAACCCATCGAGAATCTCGACCGCCTCCGGATCGGGATACTCGGCAGCAAGGGTCTCGGGCTTGGCAAGGGATGCCTCGCGCGACTCGATGGGGTTGATGACATAGTGCTTGATGCTCTCGACATCTGCCTCGGAGAGGTCGCCGGAGAGGAGGTAAACCTTGGCAGCGCGGACAAGCGGACGCTCGCCCTGACTGATGAGCTGCACGCATTCGCTCGCGCTATCGGCACGCTGGTCAAACTGGCCGGGCAAGGCCTCGACGGCGAAGATCTTCTCGCCTTCGCGCTGGGGCAGGTCAGAGGTCACGACATCGGTCTGCGGCTCGCTGAAGACCACAGGCACACACTGGTCGAAGAGCTCGGCGCTGATGCCCTCGACGTCGTAGCGGTTGACAAGCCGCAAGCCCTCCAATGTGGAAACACCCAGAATGTCGCGAAGCTCGGCCAGAAGCTGCTGAGCCTCGACATCGAATCCTGGCTTCTTCTCAACGAATACACGCGAGACCATAGGCGGCCGCCTTTCTGCGGTAGGAATCGTAATGACCCCATGATAATGCAGGAAGCGGCTGTTTCGGCCTTTGAGAGGGTTACCAGTGGATGAAAACCAGCATCCAATCCGGGCGCAGGCGCCCCTAGGCCATGATGCCTCGGCTGTTCATGGGGACGGCATAGAAGGCTTCGATATCGCGAGGAGCGACGAGCACCTTCACTTGCTCACCAGGGGCAAGTCCGGTGTCACCGAAGCAGGCACGGTAGTCGCGCACGTAGTCCTCGGTATTGCGCTTGAACATGCTGCAGAAGCCCATGGCCTCGCGCTCCCATCGGCAATAGCCACGGCACAGGGGCAGCACGCGGCAGGTAGCGCACTCGGGGTCGTCGTGAGGGTCGTAGGTGGAGGTGCGCAGGTTGTTCACATCCACGTCATCGAAGACGCTGAAGAGCTTCCAGTCCTCATGGCCCATCCACCCGTCGCACTTGTATACGTCCCCCTCGCCATCGATGACGAGGTAGTTTTCCAGATAGCGGCGGCAGTAATTGCGCACGGGGGTGAACATGCCGGCGAACGTTTGCGCCTGTTGGGGGACCTCCTTGAGGAAGCGGTCGTGCGAGAACTTGGCGTATTCATCCTCGGTGAAAAGGTCGATGCCGGGGCAGGTGTGCCCGCCCAGAGCGTAATCGTTGTAGTAGTCCTTGAGCATGTCGTAGTTGAACTCGAAGCCCTTCTCGGCGAAGAGTTCTTGCAGGTCATCAAGGTCGCTCGCATTGTTCTTATCCAAGTTTGCCATGACCATGGCCTTGATGCCGGCATCACGAAAGTTCTCCATGCCCTGAAGGACGCTCTCGAAGGTATCCTCCCCGTTACGGGAGAGGCGACGGGCATTCTGCATATCGCGCATGCCCTCGAAGGTGCACATCGCGAAGTCAACCCGGCACTCGGCAAGACGGCGCGCCACTTCGGGCGTTGCCAGGCTCGTGTTGGAGATGAGGTCCATGCGGGTAGAGATGCCCCTTTCATCACAGAAGGGAAGAATCATCTGAGAAAAGGCCTCGATGACGTCCAGGTAGAGGAGCGGCTCTCCGCCATACCAGCCCAGGTAGAAGTTCTCGAAGTGGTCGCGCTCGTAATAGGCCTCAACGAGCTTCATAATGCGCTCGAGCATCTCCTGGGTCATCTTGCCCGTCTTGTGGAGCCCCTGCTGGTAGCAGTAGGGGCAGGCAAAGTTGCAGGCATAACCCGGCGCAAGTACCATGCCAAACGTATCCGTTGCGTGGATATCCTTCTGAAAATGAACGCGTTGGAGGTCGATTTCGTCATCCGCATGCTCGAGCATGAAACCTGCGTCAGCAAGCTGCTGGACACAGCTCCCCTCACCCGCCACCAGTTCCTCCGCCGCCTCTACATCCAGCAGAGCCAACGACCCCAGCAGTGTATTGAAGGCGATGAGCTCACCATTCTTTCCTTCGGTGACAACCGTATAGTACGAGCGTTCCATGGCAGGCCTCCCCACGTCAACAGGACGCTCCCATTGTAGTTCCATCGGCTCGTGCTCGGAGTTCGGATACAAGAGAAACAAAGCAACAAGAGCGCAAATATCCGCATGGATGAGTGTTTTGTTCCCAATACAACGGTTGGCATCTCGTATCTGGAGTAAAGTAAGCGCCGGCTACAATTTGAGACTCTGTTCACAAAAGGATGGACTGCCACATGCTGAGCATAGGAATCGACACCGGCGGAACATGCACGGACGGCGTTATCTATAACACCGAAACTCGCGAAGTAGTCGCCAAGACCAAGGCGCTCACCACCAAGCAGGACCTTTCCATAGGCATTGGAAACGCACTTGACCAGCTCCCCCTCGACATGCTCAAACAGTGCGAACGCGTCTCGCTCTCCACAACCCTTGCAACCAACGCATGCGTTGAGGGGAAGGGCGGAAGGGCGAAGCTCATACTCGTGGGCTCAACCCAGGAAGTGCTCCACCGCATCAACGCCGCCGCCCGCTACGGCCTCGCCTACGATGACGTACTCGCCATCGATAACAAGAGCAGCTTCGACGGTACCTTTGTGGACATGCCCGATTGGCAAAAGCTCTTGGACGAAAACCCCACATTCTTCGAAGATGTCGAGGGTCTGGGCATCGCCGAGGTCAACGCCCTCCGCAACGGCTCGGCTATCGAGCGTGCGGGCGCAGACTTCTTCGGCGAGAAGCTGGGCGTGCCCGTGGTGCAGGCCGCCATCCTCGCTCGCGACCTCAACGTCATGGAACGCGGGGCGACCGCTCTGCTCAACGCCCGCCTCCTCCCCGTCATCGCCCAGTTCATGGCAGCCGTATCGCGTGCTCTTAAGCAACGTGGCCTTACCATCCCCGTGATGATCGTGCGCTCCGATGGCTCTGGTATGAGCAGCTCCTTTGCCCGCACGCGTCCGGTAGAGACCATCCTCTGCGGGCCTGCCGCCTCCGTGAGCGGAGCCCGGGGCTTGGCGCAAACCGATGAGGCCCTCATCGTCGATATGGGCGGCACAACCACCGACATCTCCATCGTGCACGGTGCCCTGCCCGTCATGACGAACGGCATCCGCATTGGCGGGTGGCGGACCCAGATCAAGGGCGTCCTCATCGACACCATCGGCCTGGGCGGCGACTCGCGCGTGATGCTCACGGACAACCTCCACTACAAGCTTTCATCCCGCCGCGTGGTACCCCTGTGCATCGCCGCAACGCGTTGGCCCCAGATTGTCACTACCCTCAAGGAGCTCGTCGAGAGCCGCAGGCCAAGCCACATGCCGCTTCACGAGTTCCTCTATCTCGTACGCGAGCCCGAACACCCCGACCGGTTCTCTGCAGAGGAACGCGGAATCCTCGAGATTCTCCGCAACGGCGAGCCTCTGAGCGTTTCCGACAGCCGCGTGGATGCCTATCTTATCGCGAAGATGCAGCTGGAGAACGAAGGCTACATCATGCGCATCGGCATGACCCCCACCGATGCCATGCACATAAAAGGCGACTACACCCAGTACGACGCGCGTGCCTCCCGCCTTGCCGCCTGTTTTCTCATGTCGCGCAAGCCCATCACGGGCGCAGGAGCAGCCGAGCTTTACCCCGGAGATATCGAGGCGCGCTACACCCCGTCACTGGACGATTTCGCCACCACCATCTACGAGCTGGTCGAACGCAAGCTCTACCACCAGATCGTGCGTCTTTCGTTAGAGGAACGCTATCCGAGCATCCTCGCCGAGGGCATAGACACCCAGCTCGACCGCCTCATAGACGATGCCTGGGAGCGCGCCAGCACGGGCGTGGACGACGCCGCTTTCAAGCTCTCCTTCTCCACGAAGGCAAAGCTCGTTGGCATCGGAGCGCCCACGTATATCTTCCTGCCTGCTGTGGCCCGCGCGCTCTCCACGGAGTGCATCCTCCCCGAGCACGCGGAAGTCGCCAATGCGGTGGGCGCCCTGCTCGCCGATATCGTCGTGCGGGCGCGGGTGCAGATTTCCCCCGTCCTCGCCGCTGGAGGGGCGGTTGACAGCTTTCTTTTGCACGGAACAACCGAAACACGCGAGTTCAAGTCTCACGAAGAAGCGGTCGAGGCGGGCAAGGAAGAGGTCAAGGCCATTGCGGAGGCAGAAGCCCGACGCCGTGGCGCTCTCGGCGCGCTCCATACCACTGTCACGGTGGAATCCGAGACTATCGAGGCAGATGATATGAACATGGTGCTCTCCACCTACTGCAATGCGCTCGTGCGTACTGTTGAATAGGATGTCTGAGGCTCTGGGACTTCTGTTAGGCATGCGAGAACGGCGTGGCCTCTGCTGAAGGCAGGTGACGGGTCCGTTTTCATGTATCCGGCGCCGAGAAAAATATTCAGGAAGGCAGGCTATGCCGAACCGTCAATCACTGTGTGACCGCCTCTATGTGGCGACATTCGATGAGAATCCTGTTGAGGTGGCCAGGAACTATGACCTTGGGCTTGAGATAAACGAAACATGTGTTTCTGAAAACCTCGATGCAGACCGCTATCCCTCGCTTATCGCCCATGCACGCAAGGATATCGACGCAACCGGCGTGAGTCGTTCGATTGTGCATGGCCCCTATACCGAGCTCACGCCCTGTAGCATCGACCATCTTGCACTCGAGCTGACCCGTACCCGCTATGAGCAGGCGTGGCAAGCCTGCCGCGACCTCGGGGCCAACACGCTCGTGCTCCATGCGGGCTACACGCCACGGGTCTACTTCCCCGAATGGTTCCACGAGAGATCAGTTGCCTTCTGGAAGGACTTTCTCAAAGACAAGAGGGGCGATGGCATTCGCCTCTGCATTGAGAACGTGCTCGAAGACGACCCGAACATGCTGCTGAGCATCGTGGAGGATGTTGGCTCCCCTCTCTTGAGCATCTGCTTGGATACGGGACACGCGCAGGTCGCCCCCACATCCGGCAGAAAGCCGAGCGTGATAGAGTGGATTGAAACGCTGGGAAGCCACATCGGCCATTTTCACCTGCACAGCAACCGAGGCATACGCGACGACCACCTGCCCCTTGGCGCTGGCGTTCTCGATATGGACGAGATTCTTCAAGCCGCCCAGCACAACTGCCCTAGCTCGACAACCTTCACCATAGAGAGCCGTGATGCCGCAGCTTCCTGCGCTTGGCTTGCGGACCACGGTTGGCTTTAACGCGCAAGCTATTAAGCTAGCTTTCCCTTGTCCTTGGCGTAGTCCACAAGAGCCCGCAAGGACGGTGTGAGCCGGTCTTCACCCAAGGTGCATGTCACGCGTTCGCACCTGTCGATAACCGCCTGTGCTTGCTGAACTGCCTCGTTTCCGGGAACCTGGAAGGCGGGAACCGCCACGAGTTCTGCCGCGAGCGATGCGGCGACAGGGTAGTCTGTGTCGTTTTCCGTGAGAATGCCAGCTGCAAAAGGTGTCCCCTCGCGCTGCAGTCTGCGGAAGACGAGCGTGCCTGTACCGCCGCCACACACCACGAAAACACGCGGATCTCCAGTAATAGCGGGCAATTCTACACGTCCGGAACTCTCGTCGTAGCTTCCCACCGTGAGGCCGTAGAGGTCGTCGATATAACCCGGCGTGAAAATCTCCTCCGACGTCCCAAAGCGGTCGATGACGCCGGGGCGGCCGGGGCGAACCGTCATGATGCGGTCTGACACCCGCTCCGCTAGGTCAAGCTCGTGGAGGGACATGACAACTGTCATCCCCCGCTCGCGCGACATCTTCTGCAGGATGTTGAGGAGCTCGAGCTTGTAGCGGACGTCGAGAAAGGACGTGGGCTCGTCGAGAATCATGAGATCAGGCTGTTGGCAAATAGCACGAGCAAGCATAACGCGCTGGCGCTGACCGTCGGAAATGGCGGAGAAGTCCTTCTCGGCGAGCTCGGATACATGCACGAGCTCCATTGCCTCATCCACGATCTTCTGGTCTTCGGGCTGGAGCACACCGAGGCTGCCCGTATAGGGATAGCGGCCCATTGCGACCACGTCTTCGCAGGTCATGAGCTCGGGACGGATGCGCTCCGTGAGCAGGACGGAAATCATCTGGGCAAGCTTGTGGCGCTCGATGGTGGTCCAGTCCACTCCGTTGAACCGCACCACACCGGAGATGGGTTCAAGCTGGCGCGTGATGGTCTTGAGGATGGTGGATTTGCCCGCACCGTTAGGGCCAATCAGCGTGAGAATTTCCCCCTGTGCAATGCCGATGTTCACATCTTCGATGACGACGGTCCCCTCATAGCCCACGTTGAGGTGGTCGAGGCAGAAGTAGTCGCCCGAGAAGCCCGAGACGGAATGGCGTTCCTGGTTGGGCAATGCCGTTTGAACTGTCATGGCCTACTCCCCTCCCCGCTTGCGGCGGATGAGCACCGCGATGACAACAGGGGCGCCAAAGACAGCGGTCACAACCGAGATGGAGAGCTCGGTGGGAGCAAAGACAATACGAGCGAGCAAGTCGCAGAAGAGACAGAATACCGAGCCTCCCACAAAGCACGCAGGTACCATGAGCAGGGGTTTTGCCGTCTTGAAGAGACCTTTCATGAGCTGGGGCACCGCGATGCCCACAAACGAGATGGGACCTGCGAATGCCGTGACCGTCGCCGCGAGAAAGCTCGAGAGGAGCACGAGCAGGACTCTGAAGCGCTTGACGTTGACGCCAAGGCTTGCGGCATAGTTCTCGCCCAGCTGGAAAGCGCCAATGGGCTTGGAGAGGAGGAAGACGAAGACGGTTGTCACAGCCACCACGATGAGCATGACCCAAACGTTATCCCAGGTGATGCCCGAGAAGCTCCCTTGCGACCAGTAATGGAGGTTGGCGATATCGGCATCGTCGGCAAAGGTGACGATGAACTCCGTGATGGCGGAGCAGATATAGCCGATCATCACGCCGCCCACGATGAGCATACCCATGCCCTGTACGTGGTTGGAGAGCCAGAGCACGAAGGCCATGGAGACCATGGCGCCTGCGAAGGCTGCAAGGATCATCGTGAACGAATTGACCGTGAGGCCCCAGCTGAGGAAGAGAATCATCACCACCGAGACGGCAAGCTTCGCACCCGAGGAAATACCGAGCACGAAGGGGCCGGCGATAGGATTGTGGAAAAAGGTCTGAAGCAGGTAGCCGGCGAGAGCGAGCGCTCCGCCGAGGATGATGGCGGCAAGGGCTCGCGGCGCGCGGGTGGTAACGACGATATTCTTGGCAAGCGCGGAAGCCTCCCCGCCCGTGAAGAGGGCAAAGAGATCCTCCAGAGGTATACGTACACTGCCGAGGCAGATGCTGAGAATAAGCAAGACCACCAGCGCGATGGCGAGGAATACAAACCCCGCCGTCCACCTAGCGCGTCTCTTCGCGGCCATAGTGCTCATGATTTTCCCTTGCTATTTGAGCTTGTGCAGGTAATTGAGATCGCTATCGGGTGTGCTGGGATCTTGCAGAATCTTGTTCACATCCTGCATGAACTGGGCAAGCTCCATGGAGTCCTGGTACATGCTCTGCGAGGTACACCAGACGTTGCCATCCTGCACCGCCTTGAACTCGCCGAAGAGTTCGTTCTTCGCCTTGAGGTCGCTCATTGAGCCGAGCTCCCCCTCGATGGTGGAGTTGTAGATGAGGTAGTCGGAGTCCTTGCACTGGGCATAGAACTCCTCCATCTGCATCTTATAGGTGGTGCGCATTGCCGACGCATCCTCATCGCCATCGCTCGGCACATAGGTGCCACCCGCCATGCCAATCATCTTGGCGACATAATCGTTGGACTTGCGCACGGTCGCGTAGCCCTGATTGGCCACGGCAAAGAAGGCAACTTCCTTGCTCTCAACCTGATCGGGGTGGATGGAATCGAGGATTGCCTGCTGCTCATCGCAGACCTTCTGAGCTTCTTCGTCCTTGTTGAGGAGGGCGCCGTAGAGTTTGACCCACTCGCTGCGGCCTAGCGGCTCGCTCTCATAGCTGCTCTGGTCAATGAGCACCGGGATTCCATAGCTCTGGAGCTGCTCTTTGACCTCGGGATTGTGATTGATCATCGTCGATTCAACCGCGAGGTCGCAGTCCTTGGAGAGGATGAGTTCGTAATCGGGCGTGTTGTACTTGCCCGCGTAGACGATCTTGCCCGCTTCCATAGCGGCCTTCGCTTCTTCGATATCCCAATCATCCGCTTCGGTGCCAGAGAGACTGATGGAATCAAGGCCATCGATGGAACGGAACATGTCCATCGTGGCAGTCCCCACGAGGTAGATGTGGTCGAGCGGCTGCTCGAGAACCTGGACATCCTTGGCGAGGTCGCCGGGGGTCTTGCCGCCTTCGGGAACAACGAGGAACCTCTCGCCATCGGCAAGTGCCACGGCCTTGTAGCCGTCCTTGTAGTAGGACACGGCGAACTGATCTGCATAGGAGAGCTCGAGGTCGTGATCGAAGGTGAGCTCGCTGCTGATGTCGTGAATCGGTTCAGCAATAGATTTGCTCGTAGTGCTCGAGCTTGTTGCTGCCGCGCTTACGCTAGCAGAGCCCGCGGAGCTGCTGGAAGCCGACGATCCACAAGCGGAAAGCCCAAAGACAAGGGCGCAACAAGCCACTGCAGCGGCAAAAACCGCTGTCCACCTACGGCGCATCATTTGGAACCCTCGTCATCCAAGTCGATGCGCTTGTCGGGGTTCGCCTCGTGCCAAGCAGCTGCCCGTTCGTCCTCGCTATGCTTGTCGGGCAGTCCTACGTTCTTGGAATCGTCCACATGCGCAGACGCCTGAGCAACTACGCTCTCATCGGCATGAACCGCGCCCTTCGGTCCGGCCACCACTGCCTTCCTCTTGCGCTCTCGTGTGACGAGCAGAGCGGCAAGTGCAGCGACGACTACCACGAGCACGGCAATCACAATGATGAGCGTCGCATTCGTCCCACTGCTTTCTTGTGAAGCGGTGTTGGTTGAGGCCTGCCCTCCCACTGCTTCAATTTGACCAGAATGGAAGCTCAGATAGTACTCGATTTCATGAGGTTCGCTCATGGCGGTGGTGTCGGCTATTACTGCCCAGGTGGTGTCAAAGACACGCAGCGGAATCTGGAAGACGGAATTACCGCTCGTGTTGACCGGCTCGTATTTCACGCCATCGACCAGCATATAGTCGTAGTTGTTGCTGCTCCACTCGATATCGACGGTCGCTTCGCCGTCTTTCATGTGCATGGTGGCAGGGCTGGTAATCGAGGCCTTGCCCGATCCACCCGTCATATCCACGCCGATGGTGTAATCGCCATCCGCAAGCCCATAGACCGGCGTAGACTCCTTCACCGCCTGCTTGGCGGTATCGGAAAGCGCAGAATCGGGAAGGGTGGCGGCAAGGTAGATGATGTCGTGGTCGTACCACTTCTGGTTCTTCTTGCTGAAAGCGCTTACTTTGACCGTGTTGTTGAGAACGGGCACGTCATCGATGGTATAGGTGTAGCGACCACTGTCGTTCTTCACATACTCGATGTAGTTGGCTTCGTTATCTGCAGCGGCTTCTTCTGCCGTGCCGTTGTAGAGCCACTGGTAGCCATTGCCGCTCAGAGTGAGCACTGCCGACATCTTGCCGTCTTTGACCGTCAGCTGACAATCGATGATATTGAACATCGACGTGTCAGTTTCCACGGACATATCATATGTGCCGTCTGCTACTTCAGCGCCCTCCACGGCTTTCATGCCGCTCGAGCCCACTTCTGTGCGACCGCCGTAATCCCCTTCGCTCGCAATAGAGTCCGTTGAGCCCGCAGCAAGCGCAGGGATCGCGCTTCCAAAGCACAGCGCAACTGAAAGCAGCAGTATGCTCACACCGCCGATAATACGTTTCACCTAGATCTCCTCACCTGATAAAAAAGTGCGGTTCCAGCGCGCGACGCGCCATGAACCGCACTTTCATACTCTCTGGGCGCGAATGCCAAAGACCGATGCGTCCTCCAAGAGGCGCCTCAGCTATTTGAGGCTGTTCTCCTCCATGGTTGCCTTGACATGGTCAAGATACATGAACTGGATGCCGGAGATCTGGCCCATGCCATCAAGCACGCAGGTGACGTCATAGCCGGCAGCCTTGAACTGGCTCGCGAAGGACTCTGGGTCATTCATATCGGCCATGTCGTTGTTGGCATGGTCGCCAGCGACAACCATGATGTCGCGGAGGACGACCTTCTTGTAATCGACGCCGGACTCCTTCATCAGCTTGATAACATTGTCGTAGCTGACAACTTCGGACTCGACGGTGAAGATGTAGTAGTTCTTGTAACCCTTCTTGGTGAAGGTCTCTTGAAGCTGCTGATAGTACTTATCGGACTCGTCGCCCAGGTTGCCATTGCCATGGCCCATGAGGCAGATGGCGGTCTTGCCGTCGTCGTACTCCTCGGTAACGCCGTGCATGATATCGGCGACCTTCTCGTAGTCCTCGTCCTTGTCCAGCAACGGCGGGCAGAGAACTGCCTTGTCGAACTTGCTAGTGACTTCGCCGAGAGAATTCTTGACATCCTGATATTCCGCGCCGCCCGTGACGTGCGTTGCGAGCACAACGAGCTGCTTGACGCCCTTGTCCTGAGCGTCTGCGACGGCGTCTTCGAAGTTCATGATGGTGACAGGGTTGTTGTCGTAGGAGCCATCCTCGGCAATGCCCTTGCCAGCAGCGAGCTTGTCGATGATGTCCTGTGCGGTGAACGCGCGCTGAACCTTCCAATCGGGGAAGTTCTCGCGGATGATGTCTTCAACTGCGCCGATGGTGATGTGACGGCTGTTGTCGAAGGTCGTGCCAAAGCTGGCGACGATGATTTCCTTCTCAACGCCACCGGCAGCCGTGCTGCCGCTTGCGCTGGAAGAGGCGCTCGATGCCGCATTGCTGGAGCAGCCGGTTGCTGCCATGATGCCCAACGCGCCAAGAGCTGCTGCGCCCGTCATGAAACTACGCCTAGAAACACCTGCACTCTGATCCATTTTTCCTCCCAGGACTCTCCGAGCGATGGGCGAGCGATCCGACTTTGATGCAACAGCACAGGGTATGTGCTGCACATCTTACGGTTCCTGGTAGAGCACGGGATTCGCACCCGTATTCTCTCAGCCCATCATGGCCATATTGTTTGAAAGTGTAGCATGCCCAGAGACGAATTGTCGCTTGAATTGATAAGCAAGCGCTTAATTTGTGAACATGTTTAGCTATGTGGCGACGCTAATCACCCTCGCACCGCTCTCCTACGAGAGGGCGGCGCGTAGGGCGATGTGCTTATTGCACGGGATGGAGCTTGCGTCTAGAGCCAGGTGGTCGTCTCCTCGAGCGGTTTGCGCTTGATGTGGTTATCCAGCGGGCCCGCTTCAGGCGCGGCATAGCCAAGGTCGAGGAAGAGAACCGGGACTTCGTTTTCGGGCAGGCCAAACGCCTTCGCCGCCTTGTCGGGGTCGAAGAAGTTCACCCAGCAGCTATCGACGCCCTCCGCCGCGGCTGCGAGCATGGCGTGCGTGGCAACGATGCCCATGTCCTCGGCGCCCGAATCGTAGACGCCGCCGGGGTAATGGAACACGAGATCGCGGTCGTAGGCGATGAGGAGCATAACCGGCGCGCCATAGCGGCAAGGGGTGAGCCCGTCTGCCTTCGAGAGGGCTTCCTCAGATTGCAGCACATAGACGCGCTGCGGCTGGCTGTTCTTTGCCGTCGGGGCAATGCGGGCGGCCTCGAGGATCGCATCGAGCTTCTCTTTCTCCACCGGTGTCGGCGCATACTTCTTGCAGGAATAACGTTCACGTGCGAGTTCCAGAAAATCCATTGTTTGCCTCCTTAGTCTGCCTGCTGGCCTGACATCCTGTCTCGCCAGTCCTCTGTCGAATAGAACAAATCCTCGAGCACTACTGTTTCATCCCCCAGGTGGACGCGGTAGACGCATGCATACTTTTCGACCAATACCCAACGAAGTGCGTCTGGGGACGTGCCGTCATCGTTCTTATCCACAAGGGTTCCCATCAGCGAATTGTCTGAAAGCAGACCCTGGATGCGCTCTTGTTCGTCGATAAGCTTGGATGCAGACCGAGCGCCAAAATAGTCTATGCGAAACTGGATTGCAGTTTCGAACCGCTCGTCATATGGCGGAGCCGTAACGACCCTATAGCCCATACTTTTCTCTCATGCGATCGGTAAGGTCGCTTGCGTCACGTGCGTCTCCGCGGGCATATGCGGCATCCGACGCAGCAACACGAGCTCGAAATTCCTCTTCGGAGCCGAGCGTTAGCGGGTCATCGGGAACCGCCACAATCTCCACACGCTTCCCATCACTCAGAAGCGTGACCTGGTCAAGCACATCGACGCCTAGAATCTCCCTGAACGACTTGGGGAGTGTGATCTGCCCCGACCTTGTAATGCTGCTCACAGCTATCGGCATAGTAAATACCTCCGCCGTATCCAATACCAGTTCCGGCTCTTCATCTAAAGAGTATACAGCACTTGCTCGGAAATTATGAATATTCATAATTTCCGAGCATTGGCCTATGCATTGTCTGCTACAGTTTCCGCCCTGTTGCCTCGTAGAGAAGAGCGTTGCAGATGCAGGCCGCTATATTGCTGCCGCCCTGGTGGGCATCGGGGCAAAGACCGCCCCTCAGCCCACAGAGGGCTCGGGTCTTACAGGGTCCGGCCGGTGGCCTCGTAGAGAAGGGCGTTGCAGATGCAGGCCGCTATATTGCTGCCGCCCTTTCTCCCAGTCGCCACAATGTAGGGCACGCCGCTCTCCATGATGATTTCCTTGCTCACCACGACATTGACGAAGCCCACGGGCACGCCAATCATAAGCGCCGGATTGATGCGCCCCTCGCGAATGAGCTCGTCGAGGCGTACGAGCGCGGTGGGTGCGTTGCCAACTGCAATGATGACAGGCCCCTCCACCTCGCATGCCTTCTCCATGCAGGCAACAGCCCTCGTCGTCCCATTTGCCTTGGCGGCAGCTGCAACATCCTCATCGCTCATGTAGCACTCAACGCTTCCGCCAAGCTTCTTGAGCGCCGGCTTGCTCACGCCGGAAAAGGCCATGCGCGTATCCGTGACGATTGTGGCCCCAGCCTTGAGCGCCTCGATTCCCTTGTCCACGGCGCCTTCGGAAAAGGCGAGTGTCCAGGCGTATTCGAAATCCGCCGAAGTATGGATGCAGCGCTTGATGACGGCGGCGTTGCGAGCGTCGATGTGGATACCCCGGCGCGTAAGCTCCTCGTCGATAATCTCCATGCTGCGCTTCTCGATGTCGCGGGGCAGCACGTTCTCAAGCTGGTGCGTGAGCCCGTGTTCGTTCGTTGTCATATCCGTCCTCCTCGTCTCAAAACATGACGATTGTCACGAGGCAACTGTCCTGTTTTTAGAATTCGATGCCTTTGCGTGCCTTGATGCCTTCTGTTGCATAGGGGTGTTTGTGCGCGACCATCTCGGTGACATAGTCCGCATGCTCAATAAAGAAGAGGTCCGCCTTGCGCCCCGTGAGCACCAGCTCCACCTGCTCGGGCTTGGTAATCACAGCCCGCTCCAAGGCCTCCTTGTCTATGAGCCCAAGCCGGTAGGCGTTGAGCGATTCGTCCAACACGAGCAGGCAGGGACCCTCCCCCGCAGCCTCGAAGGCTCGTTTGAGCAGGTCATTGCTTGCCTGCTTAGTCTGTTCCTTCTCCTCTTCAGTCATTTTGAAGCTGAATTTTGCCTTGCCCTGCGCCACCATGGTCTGAATGCCGTCAAGCTTCTCGAGCATTTTGACCTCAGAGGAGGTAGCAGCCTTCATGAACTGGGAAAAGACAACTGGAAGCCCAGCTCCTGCCGCTCGCACGGAAAGCCCAACAGAGGCCGTAGTCTTTCCCTTGCCATCGCCCGTGTAGACGTGGATGAGCCCTCGTGTCATCAGGCACCTTCTTCGAGAATCTGATAGACCTTGTCCATATCGAGACTAGCACGCACCGCATCCGCCAGAGTATCGTATTGCGATTCCTTGTAATCTGCGAAGCTCATCTCGGGGAAGTTCACAGGTTCGATGCCCTTGCGCTCGCAGAGCCAGCGCACCATGCGTTCGGCAAAATCTCCCGACTCGAACATGCCGTGCAGGTAGCTGCCGACAACGTTACCTTCCACGCAGCCGTCGAGTTTTGCCGGCGCATCGAGATCGTCGTAGGTAACCCGCGCGAAGGGGCTGCCACCTTCGAGCGTCGTCGCACCCATATGAATCTCATAGCCCGAAAGCGTTGCCCCGGTAAAGCTGGCAAGCGGCGCAGGCAAATCCTGGACCCTTGCTTCTACGCGTGTGCGCGTCTTCTCACTCGTGAAAACCGTATGCGTGGGGAGCAGGCCAAGACCCTCGGCAGACCCGCCGCCTTCCACCCCTTCTGGGTCTTCCAGGGCACGGCCTAGCATCTGGTAGCCCCCGCAGATACCCAGAATAGGCACGCCAGCTGCATGAGCACGAGCAATGACAGTGTCGAGCCCCTTCTCGCGAAGCCATCGAAGGTCGGCAAGAGTGCTCTTGGTGCCCGGCAGCACGATGAGATCGGGGTACATGACCTCATAGGGGTCGCTTGTATAGCGCACGGAAATCTGCTCAAAGCGGAGCAGGGGGTTGAGGTCGGTGAAGTTGGAAAGATGGGGCAAGCGGATAACGCACACGTCCAGAGGTGCCATGCGCCCCACCTCGGTGAGGGAGGTTGAGAGCGAATCCTCGTCGTCGATATCCAGATGGAGGTAGGGAACGACGCCCAGGCAGGGCACGCCCGTGAGCTCCTCTATCTGGTCGATGCCGGAATCGAGCAGGCTCTTGTCCCCGCGGAACTTGTTGATGATGAGCCCCTTGACGCGCTCCTGCTCGTCGGGCTCTAGGAGCTTGACCGTGCCGTAAAGGCTTGCGAAAACACCACCCGGGTCGATATCCCCCACGAGCAGGACTGGGGCATTCGCCATCTTGGCCATGCCCATGTTCACGATGTCGTCGTCTTTGAGGTTGATCTCTGCCGGGCTGCCAGCGCCCTCGATAACCATGATGTCGTGTTCGGCAGCGAGCGAATTGTAGGCTTCCATGATGGTGGGTTTGAGGCCGCTCTTGAAGGCGAAGTATTCGCGCGCTTCCATATCGCTCAGGACCTCACCCATCACAATGACCTGGCTGCCCGTATCGTTGGTGGGCTTGAGCAAGATGGGATTCATGGCGACGACCGGCTCTATGCCCGCCGCTTCCGCCTGAATCACCTGCGCGCGGCCCATCTCGAGCCCCTCATGGGTGATGAAGCTGTTGAGAGCCATGTTCTGGCTCTTGAAGGGAGCCGGAGAATAGCCATCTTGCTTGAAAATGCGGCAAAGCGCGGCGACCATATAGCTCTTTCCCGCATTCGATGTGCAGCCTTGCACCATAATCGCGCGTGTCATGCAGCAATTCCTCCTCTGGGAGACATGGTCGAGCCCTGTATATAGTACCCGCTCATCGGGGAGTTTCGTTTGACCCAAGGCACAAATCAAGCGCGGCAAGCAGCCGAAGATTGTCCTCGTGGCCGCGCACGGCAATACGATAGCAGCCCGGATGCAAACCTGGATAGTTAGAGCAATCACGAACGAGCACGCCCTGGTCGCGCATCTTGCCCGTGAGAGCCCCCGCATCGTCGAGCTCAAAGTAGAGGTAGTTTGCCTCGCCCTGCGCCTTGATACCGCGTTGCGCCAACTCGGCCTGCAAAAGCGGACGTTCGGCCTGAACAAGGGCCCGGAGCTGAGACACATAGTCGGTACACCCGAGTGCCGTGATGCCTGCGGCTTGCGCTATTGATGAAACGGCCCAAGGCTGCCCCGCTTTCTCCATGCGCTCGAGTAGAGCCTTATCGGAGCTGAGCACATAACCCAGCCTGACGCCCGCCATGCCATAGAGCTTGGTGAAGGCCTTGAGCACGATAAGGGCGGGGTGGTTCTGGACGAGTTCGACTACGCTCACAGCCCCAGGCTCATCGAGAAAGCCCACGAAGCATTCGTCCACCACGAGATGCGCACCCATCTGCTCGCATGCGGCAAGTGCCTTGAGTACCACGTCTCTTGGCGTCGTCAGACCCGTAGGGTTGTTCGGCTGGCAGACAAAGACACAATCCACGCCAGGACGAATTTCCTCGAGGAAGTCATCGTCGAGGCGATAGTTGTTCTCCGGTTTGAGCGTCGAGCGGACAATCTCAGAATCAACCAGCTCGAAGGCCTCGGCATATTCCGAAAAGGTAGGAGCCGGAATGAGGACGCAAGGTGGTCGTCCAAGCTTTTTGCGAGATGCAAGCGCCAGCCGATAGATGAGGTCTGCGCTGCCATTGCCGCAGAGAATCATGCTCATGGGAAGGTTATCGTGCTCGGAGAGAGCAGACCGAAGACGACGGCAAAGCGGGTCGGGATACTGGTCGGCTTTCTCGAGTGACGCCCCTATTGCCTCTCGAACAGGCGCGGGAAGGCCCAGGGGCGAGACATTTGATGAGTAGTCGAGCGGAGCAAAGCCGCGCTCTTCGAAGAATCCCTCAATATCTCCCCCATGCACAAGCGCCATGGCATCGCTCCAAATCGTCAGTGTCGGCGAGAACGGGTGACATGATACCGCACAAATACGGCGAACGTGTTACACGCCGAGAGCAAGGATGACTGCAATGCGCACAACACAGCCCGCTACAAGCCCCAGAGTCGATGCGCCATAGAGCAGCTGGCAAGCACGCTGGATATCCGCCGCCTCAATCTCCCGCGTCGCATCCCCCACCCATTCTTTGTCGGAAAGCTTGCCGAAGTAATATGCCGGGCCGAGCAGACGCACGCCGAGAGCGCCAGCAACAGCACTTTCACAGTGGGCGGAATTGGGGGACGGGCTCTTGGCATGGTCACGCCGCCAGATGCGCCAAGCTCCCTTGGCATCGAACTTGAGCAGAGCAGCTGCAGCCACAAAGAGCAAGGCGGTGAGACGCGCGGGTATGTAGCCCAT
>CADBRF010000292.1 GCA_902796975.1 uncultured Coriobacteriaceae bacterium | reverse complement strand
AGCCAGCGTCAAAGCCCTCGAGACCAGCGGCTTCCGCATCACGCGGCTTGATGGCGTCGCCAACGAGAACAACCTTGTCGCCAAGATCGGAGAGCTCATCGTAGAGGCTATTGACAGACTCATAGCCCATTGCCAGCACGAACCAGTCCGCTTGATGCAGCTCGGAAACGCCACGATGCGTGAGGATGATGCCCTTTTCGGCAATCTCGACTATCTGATGCTCGAACAGGAAGTGGACATGGTGAGCATCAGCGAAGGCGCGCCAGAAGTTGACCTTGCCGCCGTCTTCCTTATCTGCCACAACGTTGCGTCGAATGACGAGGGAGATGTCGCCACGCTCTTGGTCGGCGAGGTAGCAAACGGTCTCGAGACCAACGGAACCGCCGCCAAGAACCATAATCTTGCCCTCGGGGTTCACGCGGCCGCGGAGCACATCTTCGGCCATAAGGACGTTCTCACGCGTTGCTCCGGGGAGCTCTTCGGGGATGCGGCCCTTGGCGCCCGTGGCGATGATGACCTTATCGGCGCCGAATGCGCGAACATCATCGGCGGTTGCCTCTTTGCCATACTCAACGGTCACGCCGAGCTTCTTGATGTCGTAGTTGAGCGAGGTGACGTAGGTGCTGTATTCGCCCTTGCCAGGTGCATAGGCAGCAGCGATAAACTGGCCGCCCAGACGGTCTGCCTTTTCCCAGATGGTCACATCATGGCCACGCTTGGCAGCTGCGATAGCGGCCTCGCAACCGGCGATACCGCCGCCAACGATGAGAACCTTCTTCTTATCCGTGGGCTCGTAGGTGTACTTGTACTCATTGCCGCACTCGGGGTTGACCATGCAGCCCGTGGGAATCTGGCGGTAGGTGTGACCAGCGCAGGCCTGCAGGCAGCCGACGCAGCGGCGGATTGCGCCATGCTCGCCGCGCGCAGCCTTCTCAGGCATATGCGGGTCGGAGAGGGAGGCGCGAGCCATGCCGACGAAGTCGCAATAGCCTGTCTCGAGCAGGTTCTCCGCGATAATCGGGTCGTTGATGCGGTTTACGGCCATAACGGGGATGTTGACAATCTCCTTGAGAGCCTTTGCGCGCTCAGCGCCAAAAGCAGGCTTCTTGAAGGTGGATGCGATGATGCCGTCGTTGTAGGAGCTGTAGACGCCGTTGGAGCAATTGATGGCGTCGACACCCCACTCCTCGAACATCTTGGCGAGCACGCGAGACTCGCCCATGTCGCGGCCATTGACCATGCCTTCGTCTGCGGAGAAGCGAATCATAATCGGGAAGTCGGGGCCGACATTCTCGCGCATGGCATCGTAGATCTCGTGCAGGAAGCGAACGCGGTTGATGAGCGGTCCGCCATATTCATCGGTGCGCTTGTTCTGATGATAGGACAGGAAGGCGGCGATGAGATAGCCATGGCCAGCATGAATCTCGATGCCATCGAAACCAGCCTTCTTGGCACGGCCAGCAGTTTCGCCAAACTTCTTAACAAGCTCGTGGATTTCATCAACGGAGAGCTCGCGGGCCATATCGCGGTTCCACGGATCTGCCGTGGGCGACGGGGCGACGGTCTGCACGCCACCGTTGACGAAATGGTTGGACTGGCGGCCGCAATGGTAGATCTGGCAGAAGATCTTGGTGCCGTACTCATGGACCGCATCTGTGAGCTTCTTATGGCTTGCGATCTGTTCATCGTTGTAGAGGCCAGCGACATACTTATAGCCCTTGCCACTCGGCTCGATGATGTAGTCCTCGGTGATGATGAGACCGTAACCGCCCTTGGCCTTCTCGATATGGTATTTGATGTACTGGTCGGTCGCGAAGCCATCTTCGGTGGGCATGTTCGTGACCATGGCGGGAACAGCAATACGGTTCTTGATTTCGCAGTTGCCAATTTTGAACGGGCTGAAAAGCATATCAAGCATGTCATGTTCCTTTCCTCGCGAAGTTACGTTCAAGACACGGCATCGCACGGAACACCCTCCTGGGCATCCCGTGCGATCGAAGCTAAAGACTATTTGACGACGTAGTGGATGTGGAGCAGGTCGTCAAGCGGCTCGCTCTCGAAACGGTCAGTCATGGTCACGTCATGCGTAAGAACGAGGCGAGACATATCGCCGTGAATCTGGTCGAGAATCCACTGATACGTCTCTGCAACATTGCGGGCAGAACCGGAGCGGCCAAGAATGGGAATCAGGAAGGCATGCCAATCGCCCATGCCCACGAGGTTTGCGGGGCGGCATGCGACATCGCCAGCAATGAGGTACTTGACCTTGCGCTCGCTTGATCCAGAGGTAAGCTCGGTTTCGACAACATGGCCTGCCTCGTTGGCTACCTTGACCTTCGTGGTTTCGCCTTCGTTTTCGCCATTGTTGACCACAACAATCTGCTCGGCCACGGAGTGGCAATTGTAGACAACGTGAATATCGATGCCCGGGAGCAGGTTGGTGACATCGCCGTTGAGGAGCGTGACCCTGCCTTCGTCAATCATCTTGCGAATCACAGGATAATCCGGAGGGAAAGCCGCCGGGAGGGTGAGTTGCTGGTACTCAGGCTGGGTCGTCATCTTCTCCCAGGCTTCGAACTCTGCTTGCTGGATGTAGAAATGAGCATTGGTCATGACTTCCATGCCACCGACGTGGTCGATATGGGCATGGGTGAGGATGACGGTATCAATGTCTTCAGGCTTGAGATTGACCTGCTCGAGCGCCCACTCGACGCCGTTGCATTCGGTGATCAGGCTATCCCAAAGAGCCTTCTTGGCTGGATTGCTGGCGGCAATGCCGGTATCGACAAGAATGTTGCGGCCCTCGCCCTGAAGGAGCGTGACGGAATGGACGTTGTTCTCTTCCTCGCCGGGCTTGGGGTTGCCAACCATGCCGTAGAGCCACTCAGTGCCCCAGGGGCCAATGCCGTACTCAATGTTGGTGATGGAATAGCTCATGTTGTTACCTCTCTCTTAATAAGAGCTCTAGCTTTCCAGGAAGACGAAAGCCTCCCTTTACTCCAAACACAAATTGGGGCGGGAGGTTATTGCCTGCCCAACCCCAACAACGCGCTTTATTTCTCTTCTTCAGCGGGCTTGTCATTGCCGACGATCTTGGCAGCGAGCTTGCCAGACTGGGCCATGCAGGTTGCGAAGACAACGCCAACGAAGAGGCTCACGAGGCCGACCATGTAGGGCTCCATGTTGACGGCATCAGTAGCGGAAGCGAACACGGTGATCATGCCGATGAAGGCCATGGGGCAGAAGCCGAGTGCTGGCTTGAGGCCGCCGGGGATGAAGGAGGTCGCGGTGCCCTGAACCAGGAAGGTGGTAACGCAGGTCCAGATGCCAAATGCGATGGGAAGGCCGATTGCCATAACCGTCTTGCCAACGAGGAAGAAGCACAGCCAGCCACCGACGAACATGCCGAGAAGGAGATTCAGCCAATGCACAGGAATCATCTTCCACTCGCCGCCAGCCATGAAGATGACGGGGATGACGATGAAGCATGCCCAGTAAAGAGGATGCTGGACAATGCCTGAAGTGGCGAGAGCTGCGTAGATAGCGATTTCAACACCGCAGATGATACCTACAAGCAGCGCGTGAACGAGATTCTGAGCAATGAGCTTATTCATGCCAGTTCCTTTCCTTGATTTGCCCTCCACGGATTAATTTCATCCGTCTGCGTTCTCCATAATACTTTCACATAAAGAGGGTCTGCATGTCAGAGAAACGTAGGGCATTTCCAAAATGGAATGGACGATTCCTTGACAAGATAAGAGCTTGAAAAAGTTTCTTGCACGAGAAGGCCAGTTGTGTACTGCAAGTCGATTGCCATTGGATTCAATAGTATTCTCGACAAACCCATGAATCCTTATTACAACGGGAGGAAGACGGTTCCGGGAAATATTCAGCTGTCTGTTTAGATGCGGCGTATCCGCAGGCGAATTCGCACACAGCTTCCCGATAATGCAAAAATGCGCCCGCCCCCCATTCAGGAGAGACGGACGCATACAATAAATGTTGTAGTTACTTTGCGCTAGGCGTCCAGCTGCATGTCGATAAGCTTGATGGCACGAATGAGTCCCTCGTGCTCAGCGCGAACCTTCTCCACAGCTTCCGGTGCCGCCTTAGCGAGGAAGTTCTGGTTTCCGAGCTTCTTATCGAGCTTCTGCAGGTCTTTTTCCGCCTTGGCACGGCGCTTGTTGAGACGCTCAGTTTCTGCTGCAAAGTCGACAAAACCGGCGAGGTGGACATATACCTCGATGTCTCCCACCAGCTCCACGCCGCATTCCGTTGGACGCGAAGCGTCGGCGCTGAGAACTTCGAATGACCCGACATTGCCAAGTGAGGTGACAAGGCCCGTCTGGCTCTCGATCTGAGCTTTCTGGACAGGATTGGCGCCCTCGGCAAGCCTGAGCGTGACGTCGAGAGTCTGGCGTGGGCTGATGCCATGGTTTGCCCGAATAGAACGGATGGCGCCAACGCATGCACAGGCAGCAGAGACGGATGCCTCGGCATCCTCGTTGATCCAGCAGGCAAGTTCGTCCGGCTCTGGCCACGGTGCAACCATCAGAGCTTCGGCATCGGTCTCGACGGGCAGGTAGCTCCAGATTGCCTCGGTAACGAAAGGCATGACGGGGTGGAGCAGGCGGAGCGCCGTATCGAGCACGAAAACGAGGTTGCGCTGGGCGACTGCGCGACTCTCCCCGCCTTCTGCCAGACGCGGTTTGCAGAGCTCGATATACCAATCGCAGAACTCGTTCCAGAAGAACTCGTAGAGCTCATGGGCGACTTCGCCAAAGCGGTACTCTTCAAGTCCAGCTGTGATGCTTGCGCTGAGCTTGGCAAGCTTTGAGAGAATCCATGCGTCAGCGGGAATTGCCGCCTCGGGAGCGCCCGGCGTGTAGCCCTCGAGGTTGAGGGTCACGAAGCGAGCGGCATTCCAAATCTTGGTCACGAAGGAGCGCGCTGCCTCGGTGCGCGGAGATCCCTTGAGTGCATGCGTCTTCTTGTCGATATCCGCATCGAACTTGACGTCCTGGTTGTTAGTGACCAGCGTCAGCAGGTTGAAGCGCATGGCGTCCGCGCCGTACATGTTGATGAGGTCCATGGGGTCAACGCCATTGCCCTTGGACTTGCTCATGCGGCTTCCGTCCTTAGCGAGGATGGTGGCGTAGATGAACACGTCATGGAACGGAATCTCCTTGGTGAAATAGAGCGAGCTCATGACCATGCGGGCGACCCAGAGCGCGATGATGTCTCGTGCGGTAACGAGCACCTGCGTGGGATGGTGGCCCTCCATCTGCTCCGGATGATCCGGCCAGCCCTGCGTGGCAAAGGTCCACAGCTGGCTGGAGAACCAGGTGTCGAGCACGTTCTCGTCCTGATGCACATGATGCCCGCCGCACGTGGGGCAGGTGTCCGTGTCTTCCATGAGAGCATCCTGCCATCCGCAATCCTCGCAGTAAAACACAGGGATGCGATGACCCCACCACAGTTGGCGGGAGATGCACCAGTCTTTCAGGTTGTCCATCCAAGTGGTGTAGGTCTGCACCCAGCGCGCGGGATGGAAGGTGACTTCCCCGCTCGTGACGGCGTCCATTGCCGGTCCCTTGAGCTTGTCAACTGCCACGAACCACTGCTCAGAGAGCCAAGGCTCGAGCGTGGAGCCGCAACGGTAGCAGTGCATTACCGAGT
>CADBRF010000291.1 GCA_902796975.1 uncultured Coriobacteriaceae bacterium | reverse complement strand
GAGACTTGCAACGAGGCCAACCGCTGCAACGCCGCTCACGAGCAGGGTTACGAACTTCCCTTTCTTCATGGACCTTCATTCCTCCTTGTGCGGAACAGAAATCTTTATCTTAGAAAAAGATTCATCTGCTCTTCCTATAAGACATTGTGAATCTTACACGTATTAGATTGAATAGGCAATATATCGAAACAAGATTAGTTAACAAGAAGAATAAATGGTCCGCGTGCCGGCTGTTTGTTTAACTAATAGCCTCGCAGACATGAAGAAGCCGGCACCCGCGAGATGCGAATGCCGGCTTCAGAAGTTTCCCGCCTAGGTGAAGTCAAGGTGGAGAGATTCGGTAGCGCTATTTGCGACCGGGTTCGGGGACGTCGATGTCCTTGAACTTGTCGGGGTCGCCCGTCTCGCCAACCTCGGTGGGATCGCCGTGCTCGGTGAACTCGTCGTAATCGGTGGGGTCTGCCGGCTCGGAAAGGTCGTTCATGTCAACAGCAGCAACATCGTTGTTCTTGAAGACGCTCTTGTCGAGCATGCCGACTGCATTCGCCATGACGGTGGTGACAACGGCATCGCCCGTGATGTTGATGGCGGTGCGGCCCATGTCGAGGATGCGGTCGATGCCCATGATCATGGCAACGCCTTCAGCAGGCAGACCGATGGAATCAAAGACCATGGCGAGCATGATGGTGCCGACGCCGGGGACGCCAGCGGTGCCGATGGACGCGGTGACTGCAGTGAGAACGACCGTGGCGAGCATAGCAGGCGTGAGGTCGATGCCAAAGGCCTGGGCGATGAAGATGACGGCCGCGCCCTGCATGATTGCCGTACCGTCCATGTTGATGGTGGCGCCCAGCGGAATGGTGAAGGAGCTGACCTGACGGTTGACGCCGATCTTCTTCTCAAGCGTCTCCATGTTGAGCGGGATAGTTGCGTTGGAGGAGCTCGTGGAGAAGGCGAAAATCATGACCGGCAGGAACTTGCGGAGGAAGTGGAAGGGGTTGAGGCGTGTGCCAATAACCAGGATGAGCATGTAGACCACCAGCAGCTGGATCAGCAGACCGAGGTAGACGACACCGATGAAGCTGACCATGGGGAGCACGCCGGAGAAGCCCAGGTTGCAGAAGGTGCGGGTGATGAGGCAGAAGATGCCGATTGGGGCAACCTTGAGGACGAGACCGATCATACGCATCATGATGGCGTTGAACTGCGTGAAGAAGCGGTTGACCGTAGCGACCTTGCGGCCAAGAGAGCCCAGCATGAAGCCGAGGATGAGGGCGAAGAAGATGATGGGCAGCATGTCCCCGCTGGCCATGGACTTGAAGACATTGGTCGGGATGATGTTGATGAGCATGTCCGGAACGGTCTGCGAGGTCGTGGTCGTCTTGGGCTCGATGCGAACGATGGAGTTCATATCGAGGCCGACGCCGGGCTGCAGAGCCTGCGCCAGGAAGATGGAGATGATAACGGCCAGAGCGGTGGTCAAAAGGTACATGACGATGGTGCCGACGCCCACCTTGCCGAGCATCTTCGGGTCGCTCATGGAGGCTGCGCCGCAGACGATGGAGCAGAAGACGAGCGGGACGACGAGCATCTGCATCAGGTGGATGAACATCTGCCCGATGACATAGCAGATGCCCTCGATAAAGATGGCATCAGCGGGAGAGCCGTCGGGGATGAGCGGGTTGCAGATGAGGCCTACGACAATGCCAGCCGCTAGTGAAAGAAGAATCAGTGTGGTGAGGTTCAGGTGCTTGCGCTTCGGTTTTTCCTCTTCTTCCGAAGGCAGCGTGGTGATGTCTGCCATGTTGTGTCCTTTCTGTGAATTCCTAGTAACATAGTATCGTATTTCTTACACATGACGAACGTGTTACACGTTGGCGGATGGATTGTTTCTGTTTACGTCTTCTTTTCCTGCTCGAGCTGCTCTTCTCGCTTCCTTGCGCCTGCGATTGCGGAAGTTGACCACCGCGGATTCCATGCCATAGGGGACGTATTCGATATGCTCGAGATCGTCGGGGAGGTAGTCCATGAGGGAACGCTTGGCAGTTTGCTCTGCAGCAGGCTCGCGCGCCATTGTCGCCCTGAGCGCGTGAATGCGGGCGCCGGCTTCCGAAAGCCGGTCTTCGTACTCCGTGGAGAGGAGACCGGGGTCAGTAGCGTGGAGGTCACGGGTCAGCTCTGCTATGTCAAAACCAGCCTGCTCGAACTGGGTGAGCGAGAAATCGAAGAAAGGCTGGCTGTCGGTGCGGAGGATGATATCTCCATTGCGGGTGAGAAGCTTGCGGTAGACCAGAAGGCGGTCGAAGTAGGTGAGCCGCTTCGGAGCGTGCTTGGCGCGGGGAAAGGGCGTGGGGAAGTTAATGCGGAGACGAGAAATCTCTTCTTCCCCAAATTGCTCAGGTAGCTTGTTGGCATCGGAGATGATATAGCGCACGTTCGGAATGCCCTGCTCAATGGCCTTCTGGGCAGCGTAGGCGATGCAGAGATCTTCCTGGTCGATGCCTACGAAAAAGCAGTCAGGATGCTGTGGCGCCAGGGCGGAGAGGAACTGTCCCTTTCCGCATCCGAGGTCCACGACGAGGCGCGTGGCGCCTTTCCCGTAGTCGTTAAGCCAGCTTCCGGCGTGTGTCTCGGGGGCGTGCTCGATTGCCGCTTCGTAGCGGACGAGGCGTTCGGGGATATCGTGGGGCATGCGTGCGCGCATGAGTTTCACCTGCGTTCATTCTGTGCGGTTAAAGCGCTGTATATAGTAGCGTGAGAGAGACCGAGGACACAGGCAGATAGGTGTCGAAGGGGAAGATTATCGCGGAAGAGGCTTCTCGAAGTTCGCCCAACATTATACGGTGCACTTTCGCAATCTGTTGCCAAGTGTGCCCATTAGGTGCAGGAACGCCTGGGTCGGGGACATATCTTGATAGTTGCGCTAGAATAGTCTGCATTGTCTCGACTATAAAGACGCGGTCACTGCGTACGAAGTGACATCAAAAACTTCAAAGGAACAGGAAATGACGGAGATGATTCCTCTCGAGGAGGCACGTTCCATCGTGCTTTCACATATCAACGCGCTTGAGCACGTCGAGGTCGACCTGCTCGATGCGGCGGGCCGTGTTGCTGCTGAAGACCTGAAGAGTGACATTGACAGTGCTCCGTTCAATCAGGCGGCAATGGATGGGTTTGCTGTGCGCGTAGACCAGCTCGCCAATGCGACCGAAGACGCTCCAGTGCAACTCAAGGTTATCAAGGAGATTGCCGCCGGCGATTTCTATGAGGGCGAGATGGCAGATGACGAGTGCCTCCGTATCATGACGGGTGCGCCTGTTCCTCCATGCGCGGAAGCCGTTGTCCAGTACGAGCGTGTTATCAACGTCTCCGGGGATGGCATGCCTGGTGGTGTCGCCGGGTTCACGGCTCCCACTTCCGCCGGCAAGAATGTTCGGGCTGCTGGCGAGGAAGCGAAGGCGGGCGAGGTCATTGTCGCCGCTGGAGAGGTTATCAACTCTGCTGGCGTTGGCGTGCTCGCTGGGTGCGGCAATACCCGCATTCCCACCTTCAAGCGCCCCACGGTGGCTATTATCGCTACCGGTTCTGAGCTGGTTGACCCCTCCGAGATACCCACACGCGGCAAGATTCGCAACTCGAATTCCTATGCTATCGCCGCTTGCGTGAAAGAGGCGGGTGGCATCCCCACGATCCTTCCCATCTGCAAGGACACCTTCGACGACCTTGCAGCAGCAGTCAAGAATGCCGCTTCCGAGTACGACGTCGTCGTCACCACGGGCGGTGCTGCAAACGGTGACTTCGATTTCATCGAGCGCGTCGTGAATGAACTGGGCGAAGTCTATGTCTCGCTCATCAATATGCGTCCGGGCAAGGCGGAAGTCTTCGGTCTTGTGGATGGCGTCCCTGTCTTTGGCCTCCCAGGCAACCCCGCGGCGGCCTACATTGGCTTCCAGATGCTCGTGCGCCCCACTCTCCGCAAGATGCAGGGCTACTCCCACTTCGACCTGGTCGAGGCGGATGCACGTCTCGCAGTGGATATCAAGGCCAAGAAAGACGCCCGCATGACACTTTCCCGTGCCCTGCTCACCAAGGATGGCGAAGGCAACCGTATGGTCGAGCCGCTCAAGAAGCAGAGCTCCGGCCTCTTCGGACCCCTTCAGCATTCCAACGCGCTCATTGTCGTTCCGCGCGGCGATGAGAGCATTGCGGCGGGCACCATGGTTCGCTGTGTCTTGCTTGACATCCCCGAGGAAGTCATCCTCTAGCCTGGTGTAATCCAAGGTAGTTTCCAGCTACGACGCTCGCTCCTTGTAATGTCGTGCCTCTTCAGCGTTGCTGTAATTGGGACGAACATTTATGGCAGCGAGCGTCGTTTGCATTCTTTTCACAATTCACGCAAGAGCAGCGCGTATACTGAAGTGTGCATGCAATTTGCTGTTCGTTGTGCCTCAGTGCCATGATTGCCCAGCGGATGAATTGTTGTTTGAAAAACCTTGTGCCGGAAAGCCTCAGTGCCTTCGGCCGAGGTTGAATGAGAAGACAAGCGAAAGGACGTGCGCAATGAGCATTGATGAGACATCAGCTTCCCAGCATCCTTCAACTGACGAGCTAGCTCCAGTGGAAAATTTTGAAGCCGACGCTAATGCCGCGACCGATTCCACTGCCACCGAGGAGGACGCTCTCGGGAAGCATGTCGCAGAAGCGCGAGCTGCCCTCGAACAGAAGGACGAGACTGCCGAAAACGAGGCTGTCGAACCGCAAGCTCCAGCCCCCGCTGAGCATCCCGAGCCGAAGCATAAGAAGAAGCTCGACATGTTTTCCTACACCCAGAACCGCGAGTACTCTTGGCTCCAGTTCAACAAACGTGTTCTCGAAGAGGCCCTGGATACGACGGTTCCGCTCTACGAGCGTCTCAAATTCGCCGCAATCTTCACGAGCAACCTCGATGAGTTCTTCATGGTTCGCGTTGGCTCGCTTTACGATCTCGAGCAGATTATGCCCGATGACATTGACAGCAAGTCCGGTCTCACGCCAGCTCAGCAGATTAAGCTCATTCTCAAGACCACCCATCCGCTCATCAAGGAACGCGATGAGATCTATTTCAACCTGCTCGATGGCCTCAAGGCATACGGCATCCATGAGGTGGACCTCGAAAAGGCGAGCAAGGAGGAGCGCAAGTTCGCACGTGATTACTTCCGTGCCTACGCACGGCCCATCCTCTCTCCCCAGGTAGTTGACGAGCGCCATCCTTTCCCGCATGTCCGCAACAAGGCGCTCTACATCGCCTGCACGCTCATCGATGAAGACGACAATCGTATGCTCGGCCTCGTCGGCATCCCCAAGAGTCTCCCACGCATTCTCTGCGACCCCGAGGAGCCAACGCACTTCGTGACCATGGAGAAGATCATCCTTCGCTATCTTCCCAAGATCTTCGACATCTACAAGGTTGATGACGCGTGCGTTATCTCTGTTACGCGCAACGCCGATGTCGATTTCGATGAGGAGAAGTTCGATGAAAACGATATCGATTACCGCATGCATGTGGCACGCCTCCTCAAGAAGCGCAACCGCCTTGCACCCGTTCGCCTCGAGGTGCAGGGCACGGGCCATGAACCCGCGCTGGGTCTCATCCTCCCATACCTCGGTCTCGACGACGCTCAGGTCTTCGTCTCCAGATGCCCCATTGATCTCTCCGGCGTCTACGAATTCGAGGACAAACTTACGCCTGAGCTCAAGACGGCTCTCAGCTATCCGCCTTTCACGCCCCGCGCTTCACAGGTTTTCGAGAAGGATCGTCCCATCATCGAGCAGGTGGAGGAGCATGATCGCATCCTCTTCTATCCCTACGATTCCATGGATCCCTTCCTGCGCATGCTCCGCGAGGCTGCTGTAGACCCGCAGGTCGTCTCCATCAAGATGACGGTCTACCGTCTTGCCCGCAACTCGCGCATTGCCACTTCTCTGTGCGATGCTGCTGAAAACGGCAAGGACGTCACCGTGCTCATGGAACTTCGCGCCCGTTTCGACGAAGAGAACAACATCGACTGGTCGGAGCGGTTGGAGGAGTCTGGCTGCCACATCATCTACGGCATCGATTATTACAAGTGCCATTCCAAGATCTGCCTCATCACCCGTCGCGAAGAGGGCCGCATGGTCAACATCACCCAGATTGGCACGGGCAACTATAACGAGAAGACGGCGCGTATCTATACCGATCTCTGCCTCTTCACTGCAGACGACCGCATTGGCCGCGACGGCGTGACCTTCTTCCAGAACATGCTCATCGGCAACCTGAATGGTGCGTATGAGACCCTCCTCGTTGCTCCTGCCAATATGAAGCGCACCCTTCTCGCCCTGATGGACAAGGAAATCGCCAAGGGACGTACGGGCCGTATCGTGATGAAGGCGAACTCTCTCACCGAACGCGATATCATCGACAAGCTTGTCGAAGCCTCGCAAGCGGGCGTCAGGGTCGACCTCAACCTTCGCGGCATCTGCTGCCTGCGTCCGGGCATCAAGGGCGTGACCGACAACATCCGCGTGCGCAGCATCGTGGGTCAGTTCCTGGAGCACAGCCGCATCTACGCCTTTGGTAACGGCGAAAGCAGGCAGGTCTACATCGCTTCGGCTGATCTCATGACTCGCAACCTCGACCACCGCGTGGAGATTGCCTGCCATATTCTCGACGAGGACATCAAGCAGGACATCTTCCTATTCCTCGATAAGATTTTTAAGGACAACACCAAGGCGCGGGCAATTGTCTCCGACGGCACCTACCAGCACATTCAGCGCGAG
>CADBRF010000290.1 GCA_902796975.1 uncultured Coriobacteriaceae bacterium | reverse complement strand
AGTATTACGGGGAAGAGATCGACGGCTATCGGCTTTCATTTATCTAGGAGCCCGGCATGTTTCTGCTGGGGTTCATCCTGCCCGTTGTGGGAGTTGTTATCGACTGGGCTATTGGCCACCGCAAGGGGATGATGGAGTGCTCCGCCGAAGCCATCTTCCTCGGCCTCATGGGCACGTGCAGCTGGTATGCCTGCTGGTGCATAGTCACGATTGCCGGTGTTTGCCCGCGCGTCATGCCTCCGTGGGCAATCTGGGTCACGGGCATCGTCGTGGTCTTGCTGGGCGTCATGAGCTGGATGTGGGTGCGCGGCATGCGTCTCAAGCTCACGCCAGAAGAGAATAAGCGGGTCTTCCATGGCGATGACTGGATCAAGCCCGGCGAGCCGCACCTTCGCTACGATGGCGGCTGCAACGTCGAGGCTAACCCGCAGAAAGTCTGGAACTACGTGCGCCAGAGCGGTCAGGATAAGGCGGGTTGGTGCAGCTATGACGTCTTCGAGCGCTTGGCGACCTCCGGCTCGAGCTCCACGAGGAAGGTACCGTAGGCGGACGTGGCTACATGGAGTGCATAAAGAAGGTCGTAGAAGGCACCAAGAAGTACGGTCCAAACCGGGCATAATTTGCTCCTCAGCGCACGAAAAACCGGATATGCCTCTCGCCTGTTGCGGGCTGTCTTTGATCACGAGGCTGGCGAATCTTCGCCCGTGTCGCCATCAGCCGACCCTCTTCTCCCTGCCCCCGCAAAAGCTCGTCTCTCTGTGAGAGTCGTCATCGGCTGGCCCTCTATTTTCCCGCGTTTACGCAAGGCGGAGAGAACGAGCCCCTGGAGGGGGAGGAGCCAGAGCATGGGTGCGAAGAGAAGTGCGCCAGCCTCCACGCCGAGAACCGCGAGTGGGATCGAGCAGGCGATTGACCAGGGCACGAGGCCAGAGATGACCACGACAGTGTCCTCAAGGTCGAGCGCGAGTTTCCCCGGATTGGGCTCGAGAGACTTGCCGAGCTGGTTGGTGAGCAGGAGCGCAAGCGTCTGATTGCAGCTCACCATCGCCATCAAAACGGAAATCGTCAGGGCCCCGGTGTAGGCGGTGGTCTTTCGGGCGAGATTTTGAAAGGGCTTCTGCACGTGCTTGAGCATTCCGGTTAGGTTGAAAATGCCCGCATATGAGGAGGACAGCCCCACGGTGAGCACAGCCTCAACCATCGAGGCTATACCTCCGCCGTCGATAAGGACGGCAATGTCCGGTGTCTGAGACGAGTATCCCAGCAGGCACTCGTTCAACACTACGAGTGGAGAGGTTCCCTGCACGATGAAGGCCAGGGCAAGGGCGGCTGCCGTGCTTGCGACAAGTGTCTTGAACACGTCGACATGGCAGAGGGGCAATATGACGACAAAGGCGGCGGGGAGGAGCAGCACTGGGTGCAGGAGGAACTCTTGCGAGAAGACTTCCGCGAAATTGGCATCGACAGAGCTCGGTATTGAAGAGTACCCGACAAGCGCGTAGAAGCAGCAGGTCAACACCACGGGGAGAAGGGTCGTTCTCGCCATGCTCTCCATGTTCTCGCGAAGCGTCGTTCCGGTGATTTCCCTCACGAGCGCCGCGCATGAGGAAACAGGCGAGAAACGATCCCCGAAATATGCTCCCGCAAGGCAGGCTCCGCCCAGCCCCATCGGGTCCATGCCAGCTGTCGACCCAAGGAGCATGCAGGCGACCCCCATGGTCGCGGCTGTCCCAAAGCTCGAGCCGAGCAGAAACGACATGAGGCAGTTGAGCAGAAAGGCGACAAGCAGAAACGATTGGGCGGAGACATACTGGCATGAGACGGCGAGGATGTAGGGAACGGTTCCGCACGTGCGCCAGGCAGCTGTCATGACGCCGAGCACGAGCAGCATGATGACAACTGTTCCCGATAGCTTGGCTCCTTGCCAGGCGGCCCACATAAGCGAGCCTAGGCTATTGCCCTTGAGCATGCCGTAGACCGTGAAGATAAGGAAGCCGAAGCCGAGCGCAGCAAGAACGGGGAGCTTGGCGAGGACGCTAGCCACGACCCCTGCACAGAATAAAGCGAATGCCGCGAATTCCACGCGCGTAATCCTCCTGCCTTGACTCCCACAATGGGCACATTCTAATAGCGTGGACGCTCGCTGTGGGAATGCATTCTGCTGGGAGATTCAAGATGCTATCGAGTGGATGCCAGGGCGTTTTCGGCGTCGCTCGAGGAAATGGGATTTCCATTAGAGCCTATCTTTGCGGGCTCCAATGGGGAAGTGCATATTAGCACGTACAAGTGGAACATCCTCCGCAGGATTTGCCCTCGATTCGTGCCTGCTCCTGCGATTCCGCGGCCAGCGCCTCGTGCTCGATATCCTCGAGGTCGAGGTTTGCAATTCGCTCGAGCATGGCATCACGTGAGGATCCGGGTACAACACGGGCATTGTGCTCATAGTAGGCGTCACTGCCGAACCGGCTGATGAACTGCGCGGTTCCCGTCCGCCCACTGAGCTCGGCCACGAAAGCCGCCATCTCCTTGTCGTCTCCGAACACGGTTTCTGTGAAGCTGAAGGCATTGGAAAGGCGGGTCTGGGTACGTTCGATGTCCTCGCGCTCTCGCTGAACGTCTGCCCTATAGGATGCTGCCAGCTGGGCATACCCTTCCTGACCTTCAGTCGCATGGTGAAGCGCGCATATTCCGAGGTAGCCGCTGAGCTTTGCGGCGGCAAGGCGCTGGGGCCGCATGTCCGCGTCCGTGGCGGTGCCTGCCTTGACCAGCGAGGCGGCATCGTCGAGGAGGGCTTTTGCACTTGCTTCGATAACTTCCGTAGGCGAATTTCCTTCCGCGATTTCGGCTTTTGCCTCCCTGATGATGTCTCGGCAGGTAGCGAGGACATCGGTTTCCTCGACTGCTCTATCGGCATCCGTTTCGAGGGCATTCAGGAGAAGTCGCACGACTGCCAGGCGCTCGTCCAGTCGGGCAGTCTTCGCTCGGGTCTTAATGCCCTCTGCAGGATCTCCTTCGAGGATGCTCTCAACTTGATAGTCTGACTGGTATTTGGTAAAGAGCGCGTAGTACTGGGAGAACCGGCCGGCGATCTCATCGCTCTGAAGGAATTGGCTTATGAGGGCTCGGTTGACCTTCTTGCCCTGCTTCTCGTAGACGCGCATGACGCGGGATAGATCGGTCCATCCGCGCGCGGTGACGAACACCTTTCCAGAAGGAGAGGATTCCACCCGGTAAAAATGCTGGTTCTTCACGCTCAAGTAGGTAATGATTGCCGGATGAACGCCGCTTGCAAGCGCGAACTGCATCCATGCCTTGAGGTCGGGTTCGACATCGACTTTTCGCAGGCGGTCGAGCGTCACGACGTCGAACTCGTGCACCGACTTGTTGTATTCCGGAGGGTTGCCTGCGGTTACGATAACCCACCCATCCGGAACCCTGTGGCGTCCGAAGGTCTTGAACTGGAGAAACTGCAGCATGGAGGGGTAGAGGGTCTCGGAGACGCAATTAATCTCATCGAGAAAGAGAATGCCCTGCTTGAGCCCCGTCTTTTCCATGTACTCGTAAATAGAGGCGATGATTTCCGACATCGTGTATTCCGAGACATCGAAGCTTTCTCCCTCATACTCCCTGTGCACGATGAAGGGCAGGCCGAGGGCGCTCTGGCGGGTGTGATGCGTCATGGAATAGGAGACGAGGCCAATGCCGAGTTCATGGGCGACCTGCTCCACGATTGCCGTCTTGCCGATGCCAGGCGCGCCCACGAGGAAGATCGGACGTTGCATGCTTGATGGAATGAGCTGGGCTCCCGTTTCATCACGGGAGAGATAGGCGTCTACGGTCTCGGAAATCTGTTCTTTCGCCTCTGCAATGTTCATTGAAACTGTCCTTTTCTCGGAATCTTCATCTATCGTTGACAAAACTTCAGTGCTAGATTTCTCGGATATCGTCTTCGTCCATCACGACTTTCATGGCCCAGGGTGGAACCACGCGGTCTTTGATGGCGTCTTCATCCGCGAAGACGAAGACCGTCTCGTAGTCGGGTTTCTCGGTTGGGTAGGTGGCCATGCCGTCGGTGAAGTAGATGAGGCCTTTCAGATTGGTGATCTCTCGTCTTTCAATGAGGTCGTTCACGTATTTGAAGACGGGGCGGAAATCAGTTCCGCCGAAGCCTCTCACCTGGATGTCCTCGAACATCCTGTCAAGATCGCTGACGCTCGTGATCTTGACATCCTTGCGGATGTCACAATCGCATTGAACGAGATGGATGTTCACCTTGTGGCCGAAACCCTCGGTGTTCTGGAGGATATCGTAGGTCTTGTCGACGAACTCCTTGACGAAGTGGCCTGCGCACGAACTTGAAGTGTCGATGGCGATGACGAAATCGCGGATGCGGTTGGTCTCCTGGTATTCCAAGGGCTCGATAAGTGGCATGTTCTCGTAGTGGTCGAGGCCATAGGTATAGTAGATGTAGTCGAATTCATCGGTGCTGACCTTGACTTCTTCGGAAAGCCGCGCAAAGCGCCTGAGGAAATCCCGGTAGTCGTAGTGCTTACGGTTGGTCACCGAGAGATTTACGAGGAAGGTGCCAGTGCTCTTGCCTGGCTTGCCCGCCTCGCCCTCGATGCCTTCCTCTATCTGCTTGCTGATATCGAACCAGTCGATTTCATCCAGGTTATCGGAGAAATCTATATCATCGAGTGAAGCCAGGAGGTTCTCGAAGTCCTGGGGGTCATCGAAACCCGTGAGTCTGTCACCCGAATCGAGCTCGCCCTCGACAGTGTCACCGCCTTGAGAGGGAGCGGCAGCGCCGGGCATGTTGAGCGCTGGCGTCTGACGGTCCTTTGCATCTTCCTCGGTTGGCTCCACTTCGCCCTTGAGTTTATTGTCCGGGTCATCGCCAGCATGCCTGGCGAGAGATTTGTTCCAGCGCAGAAAGGCCTGGGGGTCGTCCTGGCGTTTCCAGACGCCGTGGTAGCCGTAGCCGAATGCCTGGCTGAGCTCGTGCATCGCAGAATCGGAAACGGTCACTTTCTCCTCCCGGCGGGCCCCGGAACGCCCCTTCGACATTTCGCGGTATAGCTTGGGCGCGGTAATCTGCCGGCAGGTGCGGGCTAGCTCATCGAGAAGTGATTGCCGTCGCCTGTCATCTGGGCAGGGATAGCGACCCCCTATGAGCTCGAGAGCCGCTGCGCCTGCAGCGATATCGCTCGCGAGGTCCCAGAGCCTGTAGTCCTCATGGCGGCGGTCGAAGGGATGGCGGAAGACGCAGTGGAGAATAGTGTGGAGGTAGCAGCGCATCAGCTCGTTCGAGGACGTGCGATAACCCAGGACGACGCGTGCGGGGTTGTAAAAGAGCTTCTTGCCATCGGTTGCGAAGGCGCTGGGAATCATAAGCTCTTCAAGGGGCATGCACCAGAGGGCACGGTCCATGTATTGGAGAGCCACCATGAGCTGCGACCGGATTTCGTCGAGAATCTCAAGTGCGAGCGGACTGACCTGGGCAAGCGTGGCAGGCATGGGGTTGCTAGAGGTCAAGGTCCCACCCCGTTTCTGCAAAACGCCTGTGCTGGAGCTGGAGAAGATAAGCGGCGCCTGGTGTATCTCCCGCTTCTGTCAGCCAGGAGATTGCCCGGGGCAGGGACCCAGCGTTGAGAATGCCCGCATCGGCGAGCTGGTCAAATCCTGCTAAGTTTCCCTGCTGGCTCCAGCGTATGCAGATACTGGGGAGCATGTTCTCGATCCATTCGGTAAAGGAGCGCGAGTGCTGTGCGGATAACAGGGCACGAGTTGCCAGGCGGTGAACCATTGCCGCAGAACGCTCGTAAGGGTCCTTGATGGTTTCGAGCAAGTCATCGTAGAGCAAAGCTGTCTTCTCCGCATTTATTGCAGGACCTCTGAGCACTTCTGCGAGGAAGTCCCTCTTCTCCATCTCCTTGCCCACGAGAAGGGCCAGGTCTTTCAACCCGTGATGGGGATGCTCGAACACGATGGTGAGCATGCTGCATTTGCCATGGGGGAGAAGCTCCTCGCCTGCGGGGAGCTGGGCAGACTCCGCAATCGTGAGATGTCCGATGGATGCTGTCCCGTCAAAGGCATGGGGAGCGATGCGCACGCCAGGCGCTGAAAGGTCCACTTCCACTGCAGAATTGGCGCAGATGACTGCCGTGTCGGTCTCGCCGGATGCTCCTCGCTTGAAGAGCAGCCCTCCCCGTGTATAGTATCGCGGGTTTTCTGGGTCTATCTCCACGCGTTCAAGCGTTGAGGTAATGGCGTAGTTGGAAATGCCCTCTATGGCCGGGCCGGTTTCCAGAGCCCTCGGGTCAATCGTTTCGAGAGACGCCGGCAGCTCGAGGCTCTTGACGGCTGTCTTTGAGAAGGCTCCTGTTCCCAGATGCTTGAGCGTGCTGCACATGTGAACACGGGCAAGGGAAGCGCAACCGGCGAATGCGTACCTCCCTATTGACTGGAGCCCCTCCGGAAATATGGCCTCTCTGATAGAGGCGTTCGAGGCGAAGGCATCCGTCTCTATGCTTACCGTCTCGGGGTGCAGGACGAGCCGGGCGTTGTCGCATGCCCTTCCGTTGATGACGTGCAGGCCATCTCCTCTGCGTTCGTAGATGACATGCAGCGCATCCTGGAAGTAGGTTCGGTTGCCGGGGTCTATCTCTATCGCAGCCTGTCGGTTCTTTGAGAAGGGGCTGCGGATGCTTGCCACGTTGCTGCCAAGCTTCCGAACCGTCGCCGGCACGAAGATGTGCTTGAGCGAATGGCAGAAGGCGAAGACATCATCGTCCAACGCCTCGAGCCCATCGTCGAATTCGACCTGTTCGAGCTGGGGGCAGAGCTCGAAGGCCTGCTGCTCGATTGTCCGCACGGTGTGGGGAACAACAACTTCTGAAAGGCGCAGCAGGCGGGAGAAGGAATGAGCGCCGAGGGAGGAAACGGGCTGTCCATCGATGGCGGAGGGAATGACGAGCTGCGCAGCGTCGCTGACGCACCGGTCTATATGAATGGTGCCATCAACGGCAATGTGATAGTGGTACTCGGTGTCATCCGTCACTTTGACCGTCTGCGACTTGCTCATTCGATCCCCTTCCTGTGAATTCATTAAAGTTAAGCATATCTAACTTTAATCACAGGAGAAGAAATTAGCAATAGCTAACTTTTCAAGGGACGAATCTGTTCTGCCCAGAAAAGGCTGGAGCGACCTGTAAGGTCGCTCCAGCCTGCTAACTGGCAGCTAGTCCTGCCTATCCTCAGCCTTTGCCTGGTACTCTTCCAGCTTTGCTTTGTATTCGATGCCGCGTTTGGAAAGCGACCTGCCGATGATGAGAGAAAGGATGCAGAGGATTACGAGGTAGATAATCGTGAACACGACCCATGCCCCGACAATATACACAGGCAGCCAATTGCCCCAGAAGGCACAGGCGGCGAGGATGAGGTAGTAGGTCAGACCGAAGCCAACAAGTCTTGTGGGATAGACAAGCCGCAAGCTTTTCTCCCAAGAAAACCAGAGCTGTTGAAGGATGCCGCAGGCTATGCCCGCGACAAGCAGGGTTATGCAGTAAAGCATCCCCTGACTCCATCCCTGACTGATTCCCCCTGCGATGCAGAAGATGATGGCGGTGCAGGCTCCGAAGAGGCTTCCCGTGAGAAGACCCTTGTACAGGGTGGCTGCGAATCCAGTTTTCTCTTCCATTGTTCTACCTCCCAGATTCCGAAATGCCCAGAAGTTCTTTCACGTCTCTTGCGTAGGTACGTGAGACGCCAATGTAGGTTGTTCCGATTTTCAATGTGAGCCTGCCGTTCGGCTCCGGGCGAACTAGCTCAACGTGTCTGAAGTTCACGATCTGCTGTCTTGAAACACGGAGAAAATCTGTCCCCTCGAGCCTCGTCTCCAGTTCGTGTAAGGTAAGCTGGCTCTGAAATCGCCTCCCGTCAGCTGTGATGATCCGGCAATGCCGATTGTCCGTTTCGATATAGCCAATTGCGTTCAAAGGAATAACGAGCCTGTTCGTGGACATCTCGTTTTCATATGCCACGATGCTGCCATCGAAGGACCTGAGCCGCGACACAAGCTGGTGTGCGAATGAGTTATTTGGCCCAGAAAAGACCAAGACGGATATCGCCCGCCTGTCATTCTCTTCAATAAGCTCAACATCCATGATCTGGTCCTCTCGCGCTTGCCTTGCTGTTGATTGCAGGATAACCCCTGAGGGTTCGAGGCCGGGGCAGGTCTGCACGAGTTGCAGGAATCATCGCATGACCTGCATGGGCTTTGGGTGAGCGATCTTGGCGCACCTACTTTGCCGGACTGCTCTGCTGCAGGCCCATCAGGACGGCGGTAAGAGAGCTTTGGCACCTGCACACTGCTGTGCAACGAGATGCAAGTGCCGTTTGCCGAAACCGGTATGTTACTTTGCCGTCAAAAAAACCTTCCTTGTTGGAAATACAACAGAAGGTAGCCCACTCATTTTCTACTATCTACCAGCGGATTTGGATTTCCGAAGGTTTTTGGTGTTGGTAAGGGTTCCATATTGGCATTTGCTTTCTTTAGCGGATGTCTCGAAGGGAGTGGATGTATGACGGCTTCAGAACATTCAGTTGCTGTGCTGGGGGATAACCCGAGCAAGAAGGAGATACTCGAGCACTGGGATCCGGAGAACGAGGAATTCTGGACCAAGTGGGGGAGCAAGGTAGCCAACCGCAACCTTGTTGTCTCGATTATCGCTCTGCTCATCTCGTTCTGCGTGAACACGCTTGCCGCTATGGTAAGCCCTCGTCTGGGGGCTGCCGGTTTCCAGTTCACCGCAAGCGAGCTCTTCACCCTCACCGCCTTGCCCGGCCTCATTGGCGCGACTGGACGTCTCGTCTTCACCTATATGCCGGCGATTTTCGGCGGCAAAAACTTCACGCTCGTCAGCACCGCCTTCTTGATTATCCCTCTCGTGGGCATCGGCTTTGCCGTGATGAATCCTGCCACCTCGTTTGGGATGTTCTGCTTCTGGTTCGCCATTCTCGGTCTCTCGCTTTCGAACTTTGCGGCGTCGATGGCGAACATCGGATACTTCTTCT
>CADBRF010000289.1 GCA_902796975.1 uncultured Coriobacteriaceae bacterium | reverse complement strand
CGAGCTTCGGATCGTCGCACACAATGCGCACAACACCATATTCGGACGTGTCGGCAACCGTGAGCGCATGCATGTTGATGCCGGCATCGCCAAGTGCCCGTGCAAGCGCGGTGAGGCGGCCGGGCTCATTGCTGAGAAAAACCGTAAGCTGATCGATCATGAGAACCTCCTCCTATTCGCGGTGGTCGACGATGCGCACTGCCTTGCCCTCGGAACGCGGGATGGTGTGCGGCTCCACAATCTGGATGCGGATATTGATGGCGAGCTCGTCCTTGAGCGCCGCCTGGATGCGCTTCTGCAGGTTTTCAATCATGCGGATTTCGTCGATGGGGACATCGGGGTTAATCTCGACTTTCATGGTTGCCACATCGAGACCAGCGCTGCGCGTGAGCTCGATCTGGTACCAGTCCGCGATCTCCGCGAAGCGGCCGCAGATGTTCTCAATCTGGCTCGGGAAGACGTTCACACCGCGGATAATCATCATGTCGTCGGTACGGCCATGGAGACGGTCGATACGGCGATGGGTTCTACCGCAAGCGCAGGTGCCCGGGAGAATGCGCGTGATGTCGCGAGTGCGATAGCGCACAACGGGAGATGCTTCCTTATCGAGCGTCGTAATGACGAGCTCGCCCCACTCGCCATCGGGAACTGGCTCATGGGTGACAGGGTCGAGAATTTCGCAGTAGAAGTGGTCTTCAGCGATATGCAGACCAGTCTGCTCTGCGCACTCGATGGCAACGCCCGGGCCCATGACCTCAGTGAGGCCATAGACATCGAACACCTGGATGCCGAGTTTGTCTTCGAGGTTCTTGCGGAACCGGTCGGAGAAGGCCTCCGCACCATTAATGCCAGCACGAAGCTTGGGGAAGGCCTCGTGCGGGTCGAGGCCCATCTCAATAGCAGTGTCGGCAATATGCATCGCATAGCTGGGCGTGCAGCAGATGATGGAAGATCCCATGTTCTGCAGGACGCGAATCTGACGCTTGGTGTTGCCGGCGCTCATGGGGATGACGGTCGCACCCGTGGCGAGACCGCCGTAGTGGGCGCCGAGGCCGCCGGTGAAGAGACCATAGCCGTAGCAGACATGGCAAACATCGCCCTTTCCGCCTCCGGCGTAGGAGATGCCCCTGCCAAAGCAGTCTCCCCAGACGTGGAGATCGTGTTCGGTATATGCCGAGACCGTTGCCACACCCGTCGTGCCGGACGACATGTGGATTTCCTTGACCTGATCCAGCGGAACCGCGAGCAGGTCGTAGGGATAAGCATCGCGCATGTCCTGCTTGGTGGTGAAAGGCGCCTTACGAATATCATCGAGGGAATTCACCGTGTAGGGGTTGAATCCCGCCTCGTCAAAGCTTCTACGATAGAAAGGGATGTGTTCGTAGCAGTAAACGATCTGCTCTTTCATTCGCCCAAGTTGAAGAGATTCAAGCCCATCGCGGTTCATATGGGTGATTTCGTCCTGAAATGCCATAACGCTCCCGTCTCTCGTGTACCTGCCCTATCGTTTTCGTACCCTAGCGCTTTGCGGCTAAGCCGCTTTTACAGCCCTATCTGCCACTCGAACTTGAACGCGAACTTCCGCTCGAGCCTGCGCTCGCGTGTGAATCGGAATTGGTTTCCGAATCGGTGGTTGTGGTATCACCACCCGGGCCCACGCTGATGATCTCGTTTTGAGCGGCATAGAACGAATTGAACTTGATATCGTGAAGCACAGTGCCGTCCGATGCCTTGGCAATGTAGTGAATGATGATATTTCTGCCGTCAACGCCCTGCTGAGTAAGTTTTTCCTCACCCGGAGCAAGGTCGTCGTCTTCTTCGCGAACGGTCTTGTATGCTTCGCCCTCTTCCCACTCGCCACGATCGCATGTGACCTGACGCCCTTCATCAGTACCCCAGAAGGTTACGACAACCTCATCTCCCGAAGCATCGGCCGTCAGGAGGATATAGTTCTGCGTGTCGTTGAGCCATTCCAGATCAGGGGTCTCCCACGAGACAGTCGCATCTGCAAAGCCTTCATCGTCGTAGGCGGGGATGTAGAACTGGTGGTTGGTACGCTGCTCGATGCCCAGGCCGGCAAAGCATGCGCAGTTGTAGACGCACGTGGCTACCTGGCAGACACCGCCACCGAGCTGGTCTTCATGCTTGCCATCGATAATAACCGGAGCAGTCTCGAAACCCTTCGCGTCGGTTCGTTCGCCTGTGATGCCGTTGAAAGACCAGGTCTTTCCTGGAGCAGTGATAGTGCCATCGATGAGCTGGCAGAGCAGGCGGATGTTATGAATGCGCGATGAGGAGCCGGAGAGGTCGATGCTCCACGAGGAGAGCTTGTCTTTAATCCCCATAGCCTCCGCCTCTTCGGTGGTGAGGCTCGGCTCGATAATAGTGTCCTGCAGTGCCAGCGAACGCGATGCGGAGCTATTGGTGCCGAAGAGCAGGTCTTGCAGGTCAAGTTCGACCGCTGCTCGGTCGGGGCCTACCCCCTCCGAACTGGGAATAATCTCCACCTCTCCCGAACTGGTATCGAACTGGGCATCTGTGGCGGCCCCCTTGGCCTTGTCCCCCAGCTGGTTCACAAGCCATGTATCGAAGGTCTGCGGGTCAACATATGCCTGAAGCGTATAGCCCGATGCGCTGTCCTTGCTCGCGCTTTCCGTATAGGTCTTGGGTGCATCCTCCCCTTGGCCGAGGCTCGAGACCTCCTCTTCCTTTACCGTATTGGCGGAGAAGGCAAGCGCGTTGTCGGGCTTGACAACCTTTTGCTGGATAAAGGAGCCGAGCGTGGAAGGATCCATGGTGTAGGTCTGGTCTCCATACGTGATCGTGACATTGGAACCCAAGCTGGTGGTTAGCCTATCGACGACCTTCTGGGCAGTTTCCGGTTTTATATGCTGCGGCTGGCGCTCAAGAGGGGCAACGAAATTGCGGGATCCTGAGCTGAAGAAGGCTTCCGACATACGGACGACGAGTTCGCTCTCATCGATAAGGAGGCCATCGTTGCCCTTGGAGAGGGTGACCTTGCCCTTCTCAATCTTTGCCGATGCATCGACGATAGGCGTGCCAATATTCGCATTCACTTCGGAGACGAGCGCTTCGAACAGGTCTTTGTCGTAGGAGATGACTGGCTGTACTTTCACGCCCCCAAACCAAGCATGCAGGCGATCTCCGATGACACTGCCCTTGCGCCCCACTTGGTACGCTTGTGAGGCAACAGCCTTGCCATCGATATAGGCGCCGATGGTGGTTGCGGAGATATCCCACGCATCAAGATTCTCGTCGTCATCGACATCATAGCCAGACGAATTGTCAGAACTCTCCTTGGAGCTGGTTTCGCTCGCATAGGCGAGTCTGGTTCCAGTGGTTGCAGTATCGATGGTCGCGTCATCGTCCGCGGCTACATCTTCGTTCTCGTAGAGGGTGATATGCGTGTTAAGCGATGGCGTGAGCTTTTCCGAAAGGACTCCAGCTGCCTCTTCTTGAGTCATACCGCCCACATCCACGCCGGCAACGGTGACGCCGGGGTGAATCTTTCCAAAAGAGGTCACGGTGTCGTAAAGACCAAAGCCCACGAGAATGACGAGAATGATGAGCACAGGGGTGACCCATGCGGCATGGCGGTAGAAAAAGCCGCGAGCAGCGGCATCTGGATGCTTACGGTGGGTAACTCCCGAGCCGCGCTGCCCCTGAGAAGCCTGCATGCGCTGAATCTGCTGCTCCGAACGGGAAGCCTGCCGAGACGGCTGCGGAGCCCTTCCCCGTGGCGCACGGGATAGCGTGCCCCGAGCTGGAAGAGAAACGTTGCGCTGACGGTTTCCACCCTTATGCAGTTTCTCGACCTGCCGTTTAGCAGCGTTTTCGACCGCTTCCTTGCGCGCCTCGGAAGCTTGCTGTTTGCGCTCCTGCTTTTCAAGAACCTCCGGGCTTACGCGGCGCGTCGGAGATTTCTTGACACCCGAAGCAGGTTTTGAAACGGAGGATGAGGCGTGTTTCGCAGCTTGCAGCAATTTAGGCGACCGAGCTTGCGAGTTGCCACTTCCACTGGCGCGATGCAGCGCAGAGGCTCCGGCATTGAGCGCTGCGGGCGATTCGCCCCGCTTCTGCCGGCTGTTCGACTGTGTGTTGACGCGCTTTGTTGGCACCTTGTCTTATCCTCAGTTCCGCTTCGCACGAAGCCTCGTACTCTACACGTAACTGATTAGCTTACCACCCACGTGTGACACGGTTACGCACAAAATCAGGGAGCTTGGCAAATATCTATTACCTGCTGTTATGCGGCAGCGAATTGGCCAACATCAGGCGAACAAACACACAATCTCATGTTGAAAAAGACAAGAAATACGAATGAACAGTACTGGCTATTTCGCTGTGGTCTGTTTTAGGCTCGCCCTGTAGGCGGAAAACATACGAATACCGCGCACGTGGTATACGGTGAAAGCGATGATGGAGAGCACAATGCCAATGTAGACGAAGTAAATTCCCAGATAGGCATCCGCGCCAGCAAAGCCGGGAAGCCAGCTTATCTCCGTCTCGAAAATGCCAAGACCAGAGACCATGGGGATGCCCAGAAGGAGCAGGCAGTAGCCAACCATCAGAAAGGCGGTGGCAAACTTTCCCACATAGATGACTGCCGGAACCTTGCCCACCGTGCCAAGAAGGATTCTGCCTTCGATGAGCAGGCAGGCATCGCGGGCGACGAGCAGAATGACAATCCACAAAGGAAGCCTGCCCAGCAGGCACACAGAGATAACGCCCGTGGCGAGCAGGATGCGGTCTACAGCAGGATCGAACAGCTTGCCGAACTTGGAAACCTGATGGGTTCGACGCGCGAGCTGGCCGTCAATCCAATCGGTGCCAGATGCGAGCGCATAGACAACAAGCGCCCAGATATCTTCACGCAAAGCAAAAAGCAGGTAGAGGAAGACGGGGACGAGGAGCAAACGAAGAAGGGTGATGACGTTGGGGCCAGTGAGGATTTTATCGCTCACGGCCTCGTTCGCTCTCTGATTCTCCGCTTCTTCCATCGTTACCTTACTTCCAAAATCCTGCCATTTCCAAATAGGTAAGATTAACAGGCTTTATCGAAAGGTTCAACTGTCACAAACGCACTTCCGTTCACAGTTGAGTTCGACTGCCATACGCAACAGAGGAGCCGCGAGCGGACGCAACTCCTCTGACAGATTTCGATATGTACAAAAGCGCAAGGAAAACTATTCTTTTGTCTTCTCAGCAGCAGCTTTCTCCTCAGCCGCCTTCTTGGCAGCTTCCCGCTTAGCCTTAGCCTCCTTGGCAGCCTGGATCTTGGCCTTCTTCTCCTCTTCCTTGCGCTTTTTCTCTGCAAGCTCTTCAGGAGTGAGAGGTGGCTTCTTCAGCTCAATGGGCTTGGGGTCGGTCGTTACAGGCGGGCGCTCCTGCACGCTGGAGAGCACATGCACAGGGCAGCCACGCACGCAGGCATCGCAGGCGATGCACTTGTAGGGCCAGTACTTCCAGGTTTCCGCTTTGCGGTCAACCACAATGGCATCGGCAGGGCATTGACGCATGCAGGTACCGCACAGAATGCAGGCCTTCATGTCGTCCATTTTGATCTGCCCACGCGAGCGCTCGAACAGT
>CADBRF010000288.1 GCA_902796975.1 uncultured Coriobacteriaceae bacterium | reverse complement strand
CCATGCTGGCGATGATCGTCGCGAACGGAACGGCAATGAGGCCAGCGCATGCAGGACCTGCAGGGATGACATTGTGCAGGAGGCAGCCGAGAACGGAGAGGACGAACATGGTGACAAAGAGCGGCCAGGTGGTCATAGGAGCCATGACCGTGTCAACGAGCCACTGCGTAGCTCCCGTCATCATGAGGGCACCGACGAGTACGTTGACGGCCATCATGAGGAGCATCATGCCCCAAGGAGAATCCTCGAGGAAGTTATCGAAGGTGATTGCCTGAATGCCAGGGAGGAACATGAAGCCGAGGGCGATAAGGGAGATGACGGTGGTGTCGAGACCGGGAATCCAAGAAGAAGCAATCCAGATGACCATCGTGATGAGCATGACAGCCAGGCCGAGAACCTCGTTGCGGGGCATCTTATCGAGCTCTTCGGCACGCTGGATGCCGGAGTTGACAGCCTCTTCGGTGAGCTGCTCGGGCTTGAAGACCTTGATGAGGGTGAACCATGCTGCAGGAATGGTGATGACAGCCAGCGGAACACCAAAGGCCATCCACTGGACGAAGCTGATGTGCACGCCGAAGTTCTGCTCGATGAGGGTCATGGCGAGAACGTTGATGATGCAGCCGGAGGGGGTCATTGCGCCACCGACGGCGGCAGCCCAAGGGATGCCGATGGCGATGCACTTAGCGAAAGCGGACTTGCCACCGGTAGGCGTGTTGTTGGCATCCAAGACGCCATAGGCGATGGGGAGCATGACAGCCGTCAGAGGCAGGTTGTCCATGAGGGTGGAGATGAGAGCGGTGCCGACCATGAAGCCAAGGAGCACGCGCTTGGAATCAGTGCCAGCCCATTTCAGGATGAAACCGGTGAGGCGCGTAGCAATAGAAGAACGGCCAACGAAGCTTGCAAAGGCGAAGCAGCAGAAATAGAAGATGATGGCGTTATTAATAGATGCAGTCCACGCATCCCCTGCCGTCATAATGCCCAGAAGCGGAAGGAGACCGACCATCATCCATGCGCTGATCGGCAGCGGCATGACCTCGGTAACCCAGAAAATGATAGAAACGACGAAGATGCCCAGGGACATCTTGCCAGCCCAGGTAAGACCTGCAGCCGTGGGCGTAAAGGCCAGCACCAGAAGCACCGCAACGCCAATCAGAACAATCGCAAGCTTGGTAGTCCACTTGCTCTTTGACATAACCCCTCCTCAAAACAAAACTACATATAACCCCGAGCCATCCAGCTCGGTAGCTTTTTGTGGGGCGGCTGTATACCGCCCCACACGTTGCATGGAATAGCTGCGCGAAACGCGCAGGTGCGAGCTTTAGAGCTCGTCAGCGAAGACGTCGTCGAACACGACGTCCTGTTCGGTGCAATCGGCATCCAGAACAGTGCTGCCGTAGCCCTCAGCCTCAATCTTGACCTTGTAGGGCTTCTCATCGAGCTCGGCATACTTGAAGGAACCGAGTTCGTTGGTCTCGGTCTCGGCAATCTCATTGCCCTCGGCATCGCTGATGGTGACCTTTGCCCCGATGACGACATCGCCCTTGGCACGATTGGCAACAATACCGGCAACAGCGCGCTTGGGCACGTTGAGATAGTACACGTGGCTACCTTCGCCCTGACCAAAGAGGTGCTGGGCCTGAGCAATCTCCTCAGCGAAATCCTCCTCGTCGCCGAAGCGGAGAGCGCCCGTGGGGCAGGCATCTACGCAACGGGGCTGGGACCAGCCGTTCTCGAGCAGGTGGGAGCAACCCGTGCACTTCTGAGCGAGCTGAAGGTCTTCATTCCAGAAGACCAGGTGCTCCGCGCAGGCGTCAACGAGCTCCTTGCGGCCCTTTGCCTTCTCGGTATCGATGACGATGAAGCCCTCATCGTTGCGGTAGACGCAGTCGGGAGCCATCTCGAGAAGCTTGCAGTCGTCGCAATGACCGCAGAACTCTGGCCTGTAATCCACCTTGACGAAGGGGACGCGGCCGCGCTCGCGCTCGTGCATCTTGCACCAGAACTGACCGGTCTGGGGCTGAGGAGCTGCAATGGGGCTCCAGTCGTTATCGCAATGCTCGTCCTTGCAGGCAAGCTGGCAGTTGTAGCAGCCGTTGCACTTTGCCAAATCTACAATCAGAGCCTTCATGCTCTATGCCTCCTCAATGTAAGCGCGGACGTCCTGGCCGTAGGCCGCGTCGTAGTAGTGATTGCGGTTGAACTGCTCGGGATACTGCTCAGCGAGCTCGAAGACGTCGACCTTCTCGACGCCAACCAGGTAGCCAGAGGTGACCTCGCCATCGGCGTTCTTGGAAGTG
>CADBRF010000287.1 GCA_902796975.1 uncultured Coriobacteriaceae bacterium | reverse complement strand
GTGCCCGATACGACCTACATTCCTCTCGTCGCGCGTATCTGGGTGTCGAAGCACTTCCCCGAGTACTTCTACGACGAGAAGGCGCTCTCGCTCGAGGAGTTTATCCCGGGCACTGCCATCCAGGAGAACTCGGGCGAATACGAATGCATGGCGTCTGTAGGGCGGTCTCGCGTGATCGACCAGATGATTCGCGCCTTCCTCTCCAAGCACCCCGAGGGCAATATCGTCTTTCTCGGAGGCGGGCTCGAGACCACTTGGAACCGGGTGGGAGTGGCCACTGCCCACTGCTACCAGGTGGATCTACCCAACGTCATCGAGGTGCGCAAACGCGCCCTTGGCGTGCAAGAAAACGAGGAGCTCATCGCCGGGGATATGTTCGCGATGGAATGGGCAGACCACCTCGATGCGAACCTGCCCACGATGCTCATCGTTTCGGGCGTCTGGCAGTACTTCCACGAGGGCGAGATTCTTGGCATGATTGCTCGCCTGAAGGAGGCTTTCCCCAAAGGCGAGCTGGTCTTCGATGCCACGAGCACCAAGGGTCTCAAGTTCACCAACCGGTATGTGAGCAAGACTGGCAACACCGACGCGATGATGTACTTTGGCGTTGACGACCCCGATGCCTTCGCGAAGAAGGCCAAGTGCGATCTGCTGGAACGCGCCGGTTTCTATGAAGACGCGCTCAAGCTCCTCGGCAAGAAGCTCGGTCTTCGCAGCCGCGTCTATATGCGGTTTGCAGACAAGTGGGGGCTTGTGATGGTGCTACGCCTGAGGCTGTAGCTTCGGGGCTTTAGCCAGCGGGACGGGAGCTCAAGGGGAGGGGGTTAGCCCAGGGGCTCTCATGCGTTTTTTCGGAACTCGCGGGGGCTGGTGCCGAGTGCCTTCTTGAAGGCGGTGGCGAAATGGCTCGCACTGCCAAAGCCACAGGAGATACCCACTTCGGTGACACTCATTTCCCCAGCTCTGAGCAGGTCGCATGCTCGGTCAATGCGGTAGTCGGTGAGGAACCGGTGCGGCGTTGTGGCAAAGGCCTTCCGAAAAACGCGCCCGCACTCGACCTTGCTCACGCTGCCTGCCGCGGCGATATCCTCCACGGAGATATCCTCCGCATAATGTTCCTGCACGAAGGCGATAAACTCACGCAGGCGCTCGGAGGTGCGGTCGTCCCCACCTCCGAGCCGGCTGAAGCTGGCGTGTTCCGTGAACTCAAACCAGAGCTCTGTTGCCTTCAGCGCCGCCGCATAGGCGCTGCCTGTGCCTGCGTGCGCTGCGTCGATGGCATCCCTTGACTCGTGGACGAGCTCAAGCACCTGCCCATGCCATTCCTCGCTGCCATCTAGGCAGATCGCTGCATCGCACCCTGCCGCCGTGTAGGGGATGACGCGTTCTGCCGCCATGCGGCTTCCAGGGAAGAACCCGAGCATCTTGGCCGGCACGAGGATGTAGGAATACGTTCCTGTTGCCTTGCTCTTGATGAGGTGGGGTGTGCGCGAATTGAGGAAAAGGACATCGCCTGCGGTGAGGTTGAAGCTCTGCTCGGGCGTGACAACGGCAATGGAACCTGAATCGATGGTAATGAACTGGAGATCGTCGTGCCAGTGGATTTTGCCGAAGCTGTTGCGCACGTAATCCGCCTTGCCGTGGTCCACTGTGGAGGCAAAAAGCGGGAAGTCGGTCGCCTGCTCGGGGTTCGGGTCATGCATGGCATGATTGGTTCCATTTTGAAAATATTCATCCGCTGTAAGCACAAAAAACTCGATTCTGGTTGTTTTACGAAAGTTTCTGATTCACATTGTATATCGGGCGAACGGTGAGCGTCATACCATCATTGCTGTCAGGTGAAAAAGTTGAAAGGAATGTTTGGTATGAACAAGAAAGTAACGCACGCGAACGCGGGCCAGGGCGACAAGGTCGCGAACTATCTCACGAGCCTCGGTCACATCTGCTCGGATATCAACCAGGGCGCACTTGCCGCAGTTCTGCCCTTCCTCGTCATGCTCGATGGCTACTCCTACGCCGCCGTCGCCATGCTCGTCTTCGCCGCGAACATCGCATCCGCCGTCATCCAGCCGCTCTTCGGCTGGCTGGGTGATAAGCACCCGAGCCCGTGGCTCATGGCGCTCGGCGTTTTTCTCGCTGGCTTCGGCATGACGCTTATCGGTTTTCTCGACAGCTACTGGGCTATCGTCGCTGCAGCCATGCTCTCGGGCATCGGCGTCGCCATGTTCCATCCGGAAGGAGGTCGCCTTGCCAACCTCGCCGCAGGAGAGCGCAAAGGCAACGGCATGAGCATCTTCGCGGTGGGAGGGAACATTGGCTTCTTCATCGGGCCCATTCTGACCGCCGCCTCGCTTTCCATGTTCGGCATGGCGGGCACGCTCGTCTTTGTCATACCGGCAACGATCTGCGCCATTGTCCTGCTCTGCTTCAACTCCCGCTTCAAAGCGCTCGGTGTGGCGAGCAAGGCAGCAGCCTCCAGCAACGAGCCTGAGCACTGGGGCAAGTTCGGTGCCGTTCTGGGCATTCTCTCCATGCGTTCAATTGTCGAGTATGGGCTCACCTCCTTCATCCCGCTCTTCCTCGTGGGCGTTCTGGGCGCTGCCGAGGGCATGGGCTCCATGGCAATCTCGCTCTTCGCCATCTTCGGGGCTGTTGCCACGCTCATGTCCGGACGTACAGCCGAGAAGTTCGGTTCCCACCGCGTCATGATCATCGGCATGGGCGCATCCGCCTGCTTCATCGTCGTCTTCGCCCTCTCCGGTTCCATTGCGCTCTCGCTTGTCATGACAGCTGCGCTCGCCATCAGCACCGATGTCTACTACGCTTCGACTGTCGCCCTCGGCATGAGCTACGTTCCCCAGCACCTTGGCATGGCATCAGGTCTTTCCTACGGTGTCGCCATCGCCATCGGCGGCATTGCGGAGCCCTTCCTCGGCATGATGGGCGATGCGATTGGCCTGCAGCCCGTGATGCTCGTTCTCGCCGGAGTCGCACTGGCGGGATCTTGCATCGGCATCGCCCTTTCCCGCGCCGACGCACAAAAGAAGGCCGAGGCTGTTGCCTCGATTGAGCCTTCTCCAGCCTGTGAGTAACCTCACGTTTCCCCGTCGGCCACGCTACTGCGCCCATGTCATCTGTATGTCCGAAAACCGCGTGTTTTTGTCCAACGCCTGCGGTATAACCAAGAGGTCAAAACGAGAGGGGAGTCTTTGATGCTCGACGATGAGACGTGCTATCAAATCATCAGCACGAACGACCGCAGGTTCGACGGCCTCTTCTTTGTGGGGGTTTCTTCCACGGGCGTCTACTGCCGCGCGAGCTGCCCGGCCAAGCTGCCCAAACGCGAGAACTGCACCTTCTTCGCCACCGCTGCCGAAGCGGAAGCCGCTGGATACCGCCCCTGTCTGAAGTGCCGTCCCGAGCTCGCACCGGGAACCCCTGCGGCCCCCGAGCTCACCGATATCGCAGAGCGGGTCGCCTTCCAGATTCGCAACGGGACCAGCTCTTCCTTTGCCTCTCTCGCCCGTGAATCCGGTGTTTCGGAGCGCCACCTGCGCCGCGTTTTCGAGGACCGGTTCGGCGTGAGTCCGATGCAGTACCGCACGACCTGCCGGCTCCTCCTTGGCAAGAGCCTCCTCACCGAGACGAAGCTCTCCATCCCGCATGTGGCGCGGGCCTGCGGCTATTCGTCCACGCGCCGTTTTGAGGAGGCATTCCAGGCGAGCTACCGGATGGCGCCTGCCCATTTCCGCAAGAACGCCTCTGGCACGGGGCGCGGTACTGCGGCAGACAGCTTCTCACTCACGCTGGGCTACCGGCCTCCCTATTCCTACGACCTTCTCATGGGCTTTCTCTCCCTGCGCGGCATCGGGGGAGTGGAATCGGTGGGCGAGGATGGCATCTACCGGAGAGTCGTGCGGCTGGGGGATGCAGTCGGATGGATTTCCGTGGAGCACCTTCCGGAGAAATGCGCCCTCAAGCTGACGGTTTCGACCTCGCTCGTGGATGTCCTGCCCGAGGTTGTCGCGAAGGTGCGGTGGCTTTTCGACACGGATTGCGACCCTATGGCAATCGAGGCTGCTCTCGGAGACTTCTACAAGCAGGTGACGCCAGAAAACCACATTCCCGGCGTTCGCGTGCCCTGCAGTTTCGATGGGTTTGAGATGGCAGTCCGTGCCATCCTCGGCCAGCAGATCACGGTCAAGGCGGCGACAACCCTTGCGGGGCGTGTGGCTGCCGCGTTTGGCGAGCCCTATCCGCAGGACAGCGCCCACGCCGCCCCTCCCTTCCCGGAGCTCGTGACGGTTTTCCCCGCTCCTGAGGCCTTTTGCGCAGACGATGCTCCTCAACGTCTGGGCGAACTCGGCGTGATTC
>CADBRF010000286.1 GCA_902796975.1 uncultured Coriobacteriaceae bacterium | reverse complement strand
CTTCCATTGAAGGAAGTCCGACGACTCTGAAACCCGACCCTCTACGACTTACGATGAACCCTTCGAGCTGGAGCTGCCGATACGCGTCGTTGACGGTATTGCGCGCCGCTCCAATTTCTGCTGAGAGCGAACGGATGGATGGAAGCAGAATGCCTGGCTGCAGGGCACCTGAGGAGATTTTCTCCCGAATCTGAGCATAAATCTGACGATAAACAGGGGTCTTCGACTTCTTGTCAATTGCCACTAATGGTTCTGTCATATAGATTACCTGCACCTTATCAGAGGACCGTTGTTCTGCTTAAAATTGTACCTATAAAAATATGAGAAATCAATATAAATTAATAGGACAATTGTTGTATACTCGTACCAATGATGGACGCATGAATCCTCATATGGGAGTTCGAGATTTGAGGCTTGTTCCCATATGACACGTTTATCGTTGTCGGTTCCTGTACCGACAGACAAGGAGACTGTCTCCTGTTGTGCTGATTGAGCATATGTTGAAAGCAACTATTGTTGGAAGGTAGAACATGAACCGGCTTGGCATTGATATCGGCTCCAAAACCATCAAGCTCATGCTGCGCGACGAGAACGGCCGTGTTCTCTACAGCTGCTATAAACGCCATCGCTCAAAGGTGCAAAAGGCGTTAGGCGATGCCGTTCATGAGTGCTATTGGCGTTACGGGGACCGTGAAGTCCAGATTACGGTGACGGGATCAGCGGGCATGCGTGTAGCCGAGCTCTTCGATGTCCCGTTCGTGCAGGAGGTCGTCTGTCTCAAACGCGCTGTGGAGAATCTAAATCCGGGAACAGATGTGGTCTTGGAGATGGGCGGCGAGGATACAAAGCTCATCTACCTCACGGGTGCGCTGGAAGAGCGCATGAACACCATCTGCGCAGGTGGAACTGGCGGTTTCATCGATGCGATGGCAGGGCTCATGGGCAAGCGGAATGAAGATATGCAACGTTTGGCGATGGGTCATTCCATGGTCTATCCCATTGCGTCTCGCTGTGCCGTCTTTGCCAAATCTGATGTCCGGCCACTGCTCAACTCGGGTGCACGCAAGGAGGATATCGCCTACAGCGTGCTCGAGGCGGTATGCACCCAGGCTGTTGCCGGTCTTTCTGCCGGCAGACCCATTCGAGGCAAAGTCATTTTGCTTGGCGGTCCATTCGAGTACATCCCAATTATGCGTGACGCCTTCTGCAATGTGACGGGCATTTCCAAGGATAACGCTCTCATCCCGAAGAACGCTCATCTCTACGTTGCACATGGCGCTGCAATTTCGCCTGAGATGTCGGCGCCTATCATGCTCTCCGAATTCGATAAAGCGGTACACGACGCCGAATTCGCGAAGGAAGACGCAATGCAGCGCCTCCCACCGCTTTTCACCGCCAAGAGTCAGTATGAGGCGTTTCTCAAACGTCATTCCAGCTGCAAGTTGCCCCGCGTTGCCGTGCTCGATGCGAGCAATAACCTCTTCCTTGGTGTGGACGCGGGTTCTACAACCATGAAAGTCGCACTCATTGACGAAAGCGGCGCGCTTGTCGCCTGGGAATATGCCTGGAACGAGGGCGATATCACCAACAGTCTCCCCTGGATGCTCCAGAATATCTATTCCAAGGTCGACGGAAGATGGGCCGAGGAGCGGGTCATCCGCAAGTCCTGCGTCGTTGGCTATGGAGAGGATTTCGTACGGGCGGCCTATGGCGTCGACGAGGGCGAAGTCGAAACGGTTGCCCATCTTCGTGCAGCCCGTGCCATTGAGCCGGATGTTGACTTCTTGATGGATATCGGTGGCCAGGACATCAAATGCTTCTACGTCAAAGATGGCCAGATAGAGGATATCGTGCTCAATGAAGCCTGCTCTTCCGGCTGCGGATCCCTCTTTGACAGCATTGCCCGTTCCATGTGGATTTCCAAAGAGGAATTTGCGAACATGGCACTTTTTGCCAAATCGCCTGTCGACCTGGGCACGCGGTGCTCCACCTTTATGGATTCGCGTGTAAAACACGCTCAGAAGGAGGGCGCCTCCCGAGGGGATATCGCTGCGGGTGTGGCTTATTCCACAGCGCGTAACGCTCTTTTCAAGGTTGTCCGACAACCCGATTTCTCGAGTGTGGGCGAGCATATCGTTGTGCAGGGCGGTGCTTTTGCAAACGATGCGCTGCTGAGGGCTTTCGAGCTTGAAACAGGTGTGGAGTGCATTCGCCCCGATAAATCCGAGCTCATGGGCGCCTGGGGCGCCGCTTTGCTCGCGCGCGATCGATGGATGGCGGAGTGTGAAACAGATGAAGCCGCTAAAACCCGCGTATCGGGTCTCATCAGCGCCGAGGGCCTCGACTCCCTGCAGATGAAACGAAGCTTCAAACGCTGCGACCAGTGTTCTAACCGATGCAAGCTCACCATTCTCGAATTCTCCGCAGAGGATTCAAAGGACAAGCCTCGCATCTATGTGACTGGCAACCGGTGCGAACGCGGTGCTATTGCGCTGGGTGCAACGCCCTCCGCTTCGCGTCGCTATCCCAACATGATGGCATTCGAGAACAATCTGATCGGCGCCTACGATAGCAAACCACAACCTGAGAATGAGAGTGGACCAGTCATTGGGATTCCACGGGTTCTCTCGCTCTATGAGTCCTATCCCTTCTGGAAGACATTCTTCTCTGCACTTGGGCTCAGGACGCTTGCCGAGCACGAG
>CADBRF010000285.1 GCA_902796975.1 uncultured Coriobacteriaceae bacterium | reverse complement strand
TTCAAGCGCGTCGGGTTCCAGTGAAACACCTACCTCATCACGCCAGGAGATATCGGTCGGCTCGATGCCGAGCTCTTTCCACTTGGGGTTATTCACCTTCATCGTGGTGTTGATGAAGATACTGGGCTTGCAGGTGGAGAAGGAGAACTCGTAGGCCACGGTGGACCAGTCGGTGATGAGGATGTCGGAGGTGAAGACCGTCTCGTTGGAGGAGAAGTCGTGCTCGAAGAGAAGCTCGTCTTCTGAATAGGAGGCGTAGCGTTCCTGGATGGCTTCCCAACGCGGGCGGTAGCGTTTCACGTATTCCGGGTGAGGGCGCACGATAATCCGGTAGCCCTTCCCAAGGAGCTGGCCTAGGAGCTCATCGATGCAGGAATCGAGGAGGTTATCCTGCTGCCAAGATGGGCCGAGCATGACAACGGGCTTCTCATGCTGCTTCTTTTCCTCGGGAAGAGCATCGTAGGAGGCGATTTCCTCGTCGATGAGGGCGTAGCCGCACTCGACCAGGCGCTTATGAGGCCAGTGGTAGAGGTCTTCCTGAGCCTTGAGCTCGGTCACCTGGTGGGGGCCGACGCAGAGCATGGAGTCGTAGTGGGCGTAGGAGGATTCCAGCGCGGTGAGGTGGACACTCGTCATGTGGTGGAACATGAAGACGTATTCCGCGTCCTTCTTCACGTAGGAGCGCTTGAGGTAGTAGTTCTCGAGGTCCTCCGTGGTCATCGCGACGACATCCGCATCCATCTTCATGAAGAGGGTGATGCTCTTCTTGACGCCGATGTAGTAGGGGTGCAGGCGCGGCTCATCTTCGGCGAGCTTAAACACCTGGTCGTTCGGGTCGTTGGCGACATAGTGGATGTTGATGGTTGAGTTGGCGAGCAGCCATTCGATGGCGCCCTTGAAGTACTTGTAGAAGCCGCTGCCCTCGGAGTAGAAGACGAGGTGCTTGCCGGAGATGTTGAAGAAGCGCTTGTAATCGGCCTTCTCGCGTTTTGCCAGGGGGTCACGCTTGTACCAGGGGCGCTTCTCCTCCAGCGATTCCAGGGCCTCGAGCTCTTCGCGGCTCTTCTGCAGGTCGTCGTAGTCGATATATTTGGCCGGCTTGATAATGATGTTGCACACGGCCTGGACGAGGATGGCGGAGAGGTTGGAGATGACCCAGTAGAAGGCCATGCCGCATGCCACGAAGAAGCCGAGGAAGAGCGAGAGCGCGATGGAGAGACCGTTGGTGAAGTTCTTCTCGGCGCGGGTCTGCTCACGCTGCAGGGGGTTGATGCGGTTCTGGGCAAAGCCCATACAGACGGCGGAGAGACCGGCGAGAATGGGCATGAACCAGGAGACGCCCCCGTCGTTGACGGGAACCATGCCGAGAATCTCCGTACCCGGTGCTCCGTAGTCGGTGATGCCGTGGATGACGTCCACGAGACCGAAGAGGATGAGAATCTGAACGACCAGCGGGATGAGGGAGAGCAGGGGATGATAGCCATGCTCCTTGTTGAGTTTTGCCTGCTCCTCGCCGATGGTCTCACGGTCTCCGTAGTGCTTGACCTTGAGGCGGTTAACGTCTGGCATGACCTGCACCATGACGATGCTGTTCTTCTGCACCCACAGCGCGAGCGGCATGAGGATGACCTTGGTGATGAGGGTGAAGAGCGCGATGGCGATCCACCAGTTTCCAGTAATCGCGTAACACGGCTGAACGATGAAGTTCAACAGGTAGGCAAGAAACTCGAGCATGTATTCCCCAGACAGTATGAATTCCTGCGCACGTTTTGCGGGCGCAGACAGCAACACGCCATTGTACCACCCTCGCGTATTTCTCACGTGTTCTTCGCGCGACATTCCGTCTTGAGGGCGTCGCGCGCAGCCAGATTGCGCGAAACCTTATTTCTCCTCTGAAGCGTCGGCAGTTGCCGTGATGCGGTAGAGGCGTTTGTCCCCCTGGGCATACACGATCTCGAAGCCGGGTGTGGTGTCGTCGATCGCGTTGATGCCAATCCAATCGTTGGAATCGTACTTGAACCATGCTATGGTGGGGTTTGGGTAGCCGGCTTGGTCGAGCTTCACAACGTACTTCGCCTGAACCGTGCGGATAGCCTTCTCCGTTGCCGGATGCGAGGTGTAGTTGACGAGGTCAAGCCGAATGGCTTCCGCCTCGGGCGTGCGGCCCAGCCCATACGTGCGGAAATAGGTGTTGAGCTCGGTCGCTGGATAGGCAAAAGCGCTGCCGTCGAAGGGCATGTTGATAACCAGGTCATCGCCCGTGACCCATTTAATCTGTTTCAAGAAGGCACGCTCATCTGCATCGAGCGAGTTGGTATAGGTGTTCTCGTTTGCAAGCGTCCAGTGAACATGCCCCATGGGCGGATCCACTCGCACGTTTGTGCCGGGAAGGGTGAAGGAGGGGAGAAAGTTCACCACGGCAAGGACGAGGGCGATGAGGGCGGGTGCAAGCTTGGCGACAAGCGCGTTATCACGCCCAGCAGCGTGGCGTTCGCAGAACTCGACGATGGATTGAAAGCCCAGTCCTGTCAAGAGGAGCATGGCGAAAGCAGCCGTTGCCCCGATGCGGTGCATGTCGTTATACCAGATGCCCACGAGGAAGAGCTTGAGCGGGTTGTCGGTTCCTGCGGCGAGGATGAAGAAGAAGGCGAGCAGGACAAAGGAGATGGTTATCCAGAGATAGCGACGGTCGCGGAAGGTGCGGACGATGCCCAGCACGACAAGGGGCATGAAGGCGATGAGAGGTGGCATATCGTCAAAGCCGAGCGAAAGTGCCCAGAGCACCGCCTGCCCATAGGAGTAATAGAAATCCCATTGGGCATGGATAATCGCCTGGAGCGGTGGCGCGATAAAGCACGCGGTCCATAGTATGGCAACAAGAAGGAGAAACGCTCCGACGAGCATGGCCCGGTGCCGCTTGAGGGCTGCGGGTTCCATTGGACGCCTTGGCGTACGAGTTGCAAGACGGTAGACGGAGTAGGGTGCGAGAAGAACGACGGCGGAGAAGATAGCGTTGGGATGGCAGAAGAAGAGCGTTGCCGCTGAGAAGAGGAACATG
>CADBRF010000284.1 GCA_902796975.1 uncultured Coriobacteriaceae bacterium | reverse complement strand
GAGCGCCTTTGGGCGACAGCTCTCGACTGCAGCTTCGAACACCTCGGGATCGCGAAACGTTGCAACCAGGTTCATCGCGAGCTTCTCATCAATGCACTTCTGTGCCTGTTCACTTAGCATTTCAATACCTACCCTCTCGCGCTCAAGTGAGACTACCAGGGCTTCATCTCAACGCGGTTCTTCGCGATTTCCGCTTTGTTCAAGCTAAAGGCATGCGCATTCCAATCGTCAATGCCATTGGCAAGTGCCATATAGGTGCCGGGATAGACAGAACCCGGATTGCCTTGATTGATGCAGGGTATGTAGCCACCGAGGCCCGTACGGTTATAGACATCCTCGCAGGCGCGGTTGGCTACCTCCACGCAATCGTCTTCAGTCCAGCCATCGAAATCCACATCCTTGTTATCGATATTGCCCATGAAGGCTATTTTTCCCTTGTACTTCTCAACAAGCGCTGGCACGTCATTGGTTTCCATGCAGCCTTGCCAGACGTCCATGCCCATATCAATCATATAGGGGACGAGCGTCGCTGCATACGAATCGGAGTGGTGGAAGATAAACTCGACGCCCCGCTCATGCCAATAGCCATAGATGGTTTTATAGGGCTCGAAGAAGAACTCAGCCCACATACCTGGGTCGAGGAACGTCGCATCCTGGCTTCCCCAGTCGTCATGATGGAAGAGCGCATCGGGATGGAGATGGTCGCAGATAGTCTCTGCGAGTTTGAGCTCCCATTCGGTGAGATAGGAGATAAGGTCATGCATCTCATCAGGGCAGTCGATAAAGGCCATCAGAGCAGGCACCATGTCGAGGAAGTTATGCGTCTGCTCGAAAAGCCCGCTTGGAACAAAGGGGGCCTTGAAAGCTAGGTTGCCATCAACCGCCTCCCATTCCGCTTGGAACTTCTCCCACTCAGCTTCGGGGAAATCCAGCGAAGGAGCCTTGATATAGTCCCGCCAGTGCTCGATATCGGGGCAGAGTATCTTGTCGGGCGTATGCATGGGGAATGGACCCGGCGTGCCCTCCGGCCATGCGTTGACAACACCCCAGGAATTGGTCGCCTCCTCACCAGGAGCGGGCATGGGGCTGTTAACATTGAAGGGGTGCTGGAGAATCTGAATTCCCTCGTACTGGTTGACGAAACGGTCAGGGTTGCCACCAGAAATGATAGTCTGGCGAAGATTTTCTTTTGCAGTGAGCATATCGCTCCTTTCATATCATACGAGTACATTGCTGGGAAACGCACCCAGTGACGAGATTCGCTGTCGCCCCTCACCCTTGCCGTTACGTCCGCCAATCATCGCGAAACAACGTTGCGCTACTCCGCTTTTTCATGAGCCCTTCCAATAAAGGCAGCGATAAATATAGCGATAGCGATGATGAGAACCGCGATGACCGTCGCCAAGATAAGGTCATGGCCGAAGTCCACATGGAAAATGGCGACAATGGCAGCGCCCACTACAGGCCCGAGGAAGTTGCCGAAGCCCTGCAGCGATCCTGCAATAGCAATAAGAGTCGGCTGGGTGTAAGACGGAACGAGCTCGGTGATGCGCATGCAGTATGCAGGCCAGACGATGCCGGTTGCCATACCTGCGATAAAAATGCCGAGGAAAATGGTGCCGATTCCGGTGCTTGCCCAAACCATGCCATAGCCGAGGGCAATGACAAGCCAGGAGATCGGGATAATGAAATAGCCTAATTTGCCCTTGAGACGTCCATAGAAAAAGGCTCCGACCGCCATGCCAATGCTCATAACAGAAAGCGCGGTCCCTGTATCTCCAGGTGTGCCAATGCCAGAGTTTTCGACGAAAAGCGAAAGGTTAGCAGTGACCATCGTGGCAAACAGGTTGCCCACGAAGTAGACGGCAATCTCCACCCAGGCGATAGCCTTCGCATCGCGGAAGACCACTGACATCTTAGGGGTCTCCCCTTCTTCATCCTTCATCATAGGAATCTTGGGGAGGAGGAAGAGAACGAGGAGGAAGGAAATGAGGCCAACAGAGTAGCCAAGAAAACTCAGGTGCCAATCGATGGCAGCCATTTGCCCTCCGACATAGACCATCACCGTGACACCGACGGCTCCAGCCGCCATGTTATAACCCATCATGTTCTCGCGATGCTTGCCTGTGTAAAGGGCAGGGATAATGGTGTCACATGCGGGCAATGTTAGTCCAGCGCCTATGCCGAGAATGACACGGCAAGCGAAAATGAGTGGGAACGAGTTGAGAAACACAGGCGTCATGCCACCAATGACGAACAGCGCAAGGCCTGTGATGCAGATAGTGCGAGGGTTTATGTGCAGCGAGAGCCACCCGTAGAAGAGAGAGACGATGCAGACCGCAAGGCTCGGGGTGGTGGCGAGCAGCTGCACAGTGGAAACAGGAGTATCCGGAAATGCCGCCGCAATCGAAGCGATAGCAGGCGAGATGCAGGCGGACGCCGAATCCTGCAGACCGATGGCAAGAACAGGAATCGCGAGCAAGACGGGGCTCATCTCACGGTAATCTCGGTTGTTCATTCGTTCCCTCCCCAATCAATATGAGAAAGATCTTTCATGGCCTTTCCCTCCCTATTTCCCAGGAGCCTTGGGAACGAAAACGTTGCCCCGCTTGGCGTTCTTTGCAATGTTCGGGTCTTCCATTCCCATCCGCTCATATGCGGTGAGCTTGCGCTCTTTTTTCTCTTCAGCTTTGTCCGCTTCTGGCTTCTTCTCTTCTTCAGCCATGGCGTGAGTCCTTTCAGCAGGTTGGTGTTTTAGACGCAAGACGCGCGCCGAAAATCTTTCTCGTCGCGCTACGGGGCATCCGAGAAGTCAGTGCAACTCGGAATTTTGCGCACATGAGAAAAAGGCATCTCCTCGAAGATGCTTTTCGAGTACGAAGGCGGAGGAGGATCAACCCTTCCTCGCGTCTTACTGCCTGTAAAGTTTGTCTACCTTAGATATGGCTTGCCGGGATGCCGACAGCAGATGTCAGCATCCCGGCATGTTACCAGCTACTCCTACTTGCCCTCAAGGTCAGGACGAACGGGGAGAACCTTCTTCTGCACGAAGAAGTGCAGGGCGAGAGTGAGCACGACAGACACAATAGCCAGGCCGACGATGAGAGGCAGGCAACCAGCCCAGTTGCCACCTGCGGCGTCGATGAACATCGAGGGAACCGTAATACCCAGAGCACCACCGATGTTGGCACCAATCATCATGATGCCCATAGCCATACCGAGCGTCTTGGGATTCTTGAGAGTGTCGGGAATCCAAGCGAAAGCGATAGGCATATTGAAGTTGGACATGAAGCAGTACCAGACAATCCAAACTGCCATGATGCCGAACGCTGCATTCTTGAAGGTGAAGGCCAGCGCAAAGGTGATAACGGAAAGGATAGTGCAGACGAGCATGAGGAGACCGCGCTTGGTGGGCTTGACCATGTTGATGATCCAGCCGGTCAGAACAGAGCCGATGATACCGCCGATAGAGCCGATAGAGATGAGGTTATTGGCGTTAACAGGGTCCATGCCAGCGCCAAAGACGGGATCCTGAAGGAAGGTGGGGTAAAGGCCGGTGTAGACAGAGCAGCCAAAAGCGAGGCAGCAGCAGATAAGAGTGAGCAGCCAGGGACCGGGCTCCTTGAGGCCTTCGACAACAGAAGCCTTTTCCTCGGACTTTTCGTTTTCGCCCTCGGCAGCTTCATCAGGATTCTTCACAAAGAGAATGAAGAGTGCGAGAGCAACGATCTGGAAGATGCCGACGGTAATCCACTCGCCCTGCCAGCCAAAGCTGGGGACGACGAAGTTTGCAATCTGGGCAACCAGAAGGTTTGCCAGCGGAACCCAGATAACCCAGATGCCATTGGGCAGGCCGCGCTTCTCGGGGTCGAAGTTGGCAGAGATGATGGCAACGGAGACCATGGAGAGGCAGCCATAGGAGACAGCGCAGAGAACGCGCGTCACGATAAGCATGCCAATGCTGGTGGCAAAGGCGCCGAGGAAGCACTCGAGGATGCCTGCGGCAATGACGATGATGCCGAATTTCTTGACGCCAATCTTCTGCATGATACCGCCAGCGGGAAGAGCCGTGACGAGGCAGGACAGGCCAACAATAGACATCAGCCAGCTCGCTGTGGTCATGTCAGTGCCGAAGTAAGGCATGATATTCGGGAAATTAATGGGCACCTTAAACATGCCCATTGCAATCGTAATGCCAGCAAAAAAGACGATTGCAAACTGCACCCACGCTTGGGCACCATTCTTTTCGATAGGCTTAGACATAATCCCTCCTATGGTTATTGGAAAGCCTGTGTCCTACCCCTCGGCTGAGGGGTAGGACGATCTT
>CADBRF010000283.1 GCA_902796975.1 uncultured Coriobacteriaceae bacterium | reverse complement strand
TCCATGCGGCAGGTGAGCGTGTTCGGCATGTCGAGCTGGGCAACTGCATTCTCAGCCAGGACACGACCTTCGGCATCTGCCAAGGCTACTGTCTCAACGGCGGGGGAGAAATTCGCATGTGAGAGCAGGATCGAAACGGCATTATCGATGCTCACCTCAATGTGCTTTGAATGGTCGCGCATTGTTGTTCCTACTCTTCCTCTTCGGGTGCGCTGAGCTCCAGGTAGCCGCGGAGCAGGCGGATGTAGTCTCTGTGCGCCTGCTGCTCCGGCTGCGCGAAGGTCTTGTCGGCGTTCATCAGAGCCAGCCCCAGGCCGTCGTAGAGCTTGACCAGCTTCTCGGAGATGTCGTTGCCATGCTCGCGGGTGTACTCGGAGAGGATCTTCGTCGAGAGGGGCGTGGTGCTGCCGAAATCTCCCTCGAGCATATGAGTTTGGTTGATGAACTTGACGCATTTCTCCATGGAGTAGGTGCGGCTCATGAGGTCGTTCACGAAGGCGATTTCCTCTTCGCTGATGTTCTTATCTGAGGCCGTGAGATAGAGCAAGTAGGCAGTTGTCTCAATCTCAAACAGCTTGCGAAGCGTTATCTTGCGCCCGTTGAATTCGATTTCCGTGCCCCCGGCGTCAATCTCGTCGCAGACGTCGTAGATGGTGTTCAGACAAGCGCGAAGGATGTAGGTGTCGTTCTCTTCTGTGTTCATAGCTTCCTCTAGACCGTTGCTGAGCGTATGAAGCGAAGTTTAGAACACCGCCATCCCATTGTGGAGCCCTGTTACGAGTTGTTTGCTTTCGCGCCAACAAAACTGGATCGAAAGCGCTGCACTATGCTCTTCGGTCTGACTGCATTCATGCTTTTACGCCCTGAAAGAAATGGCCCCAGCCACCGTAAAACCAGCAGCTGGGACCGTGTTCTAGCTATGCCCGATCGAGACTATCTCAGTCTCGGTGTCTCCTTCTTGGCGTACTTGACGTTCTTACGCTTCTCCTCGAACTTGCCGAGCTCGAAGATTTCGAAGCCGTCATCGCGGAGCTCCTGCTCGTGCTTTTCCGCATCCTCGCCATAGGTGATGGCATGAACCGGGCAGCTCTGCTCGCAGAAGGGGCGCTTGCCCTCCTTCTGACGCGGGGCGCAGTCGATGCACTTATCTGAGTAGATGGGCATCCAGTTCATGGAGAGGTTCGGCCACTTGCCCTGGGGCATGTCGATACCCTCGCCGCTGCCGTTCGTGCGGACGGTGATCCAGAACTCTTCGTCGTCAAGCCTGTTGATGACCTTGCACGCCATCGCGCATGCCCAGCAGCCGGTGCACCTGTTGAGGTCAATGAGGAATTCGTTTCTCATTTTTCTGCTCCTTCCTCTGCATCGACCTTGCGCACGTCGCAGGTCACATCCCACATCGTATCCCAGGTGCCGGCGAGGACGTTCTCGATGCCGACCAGACTGCCATGCTTCTGCTCCATGAGCTGATCCCACCAATACTTGGCCAGATCGTCTGTCGCCTCTTCGCCGACGCACGGAACGAGCATCTCGGAGTACATACCCTCTTCGACGTGCTTATGACGCCAGCCGAACCAGACGTGGACGGTTCCCGGAGGCACCGCTTCCTGGCGCCTGACGGGGAGAATGACATGGCCGCGGTCGTTGAAGACCTCGATCTTGTCGCCGTCCTTGAGACCTTCGCGGTCTGCGTCGATGGGGTTCATGCGGGCAGAAGGCTCGCCGCCGGAGAGTTCGCGCAGAACAGGGTCGTCGCTGAACATGGACTGCATGAAGAAGCGCTGACGGCCAGTGAAGAGCTGGTAGGGGTACTTGGCGCCTTCGGGGATGGGGAACTCGATCGAGGGCTTCTCGTGGGCCAGCGCCTCGCCGATTGCCGCGTACTTCTCGGCATAGAACTCGAGGCGGCCAGACGGGGTGGTGAAGCCCTTCTGCAGGAGGGTACCGTTGTATACGGCCTGCGGGAAGGTGGCAGGGCGGACGCGCTTCTCCTTGTGCAGCTGCTCGATGGTGATGGGGGTGCCATCGGCGTTGACGAGGCCCTTGGTGTCGGCGAGCAACATGGAGATCCACTCGTCTTCGGTCTTGTCGAAGTACTCGCCAAAGCCGAGCCTCTTGGCAAGTTCGGTGAAGACCCAGTTCGGCGGCCTGTTCTCGCCAACGGGCTCGATTGCGGGCTCCTGGAGCACGACGTGGCTATAGGCCGGGAAGGCGACGATGTCCTCGCGTTCGAAGGGCATGCAGTCAGGGAGGACGTAGTCGGCAAGCTCGCCGGTGTCGGTCATCCAGATGTCGTAGTCAACGACGAGTTCCATGTTCTCAAACAGGTTCGTCCAGCGTGAGCGGTTCGGGTTGTTGTGAACCGGGTTGCCCTGAATCTTGAAGAAGCCGTGATAGCAGCCGGTCTTGGCCTTCTCGAAGAACTCGTTCATGCGCATCGAATGCAGACCGACGACGTTGGCGTTCTGGGTGAAGCCCTTAGGGGCGACGATGCGGGCGGAGTTATACATGATGGGCCAGGCGGAGGTGACCATCGAGTAGCCGCAGCCTGCGCCGGGGTAGCCATCCGAGCCGGTCAGCGCCATGAGGAGGGTGACGGCACGGTGGATTTCGCCCTGGTTGCGGTAGCGCATGCCGTAGGCGATCATGTAGAAGATGGCCTTGGATTTCTCGAGCTGGTGGGCAAGCTCGACGACATCGTCCGGGGCTACGCCGCAGACATCTGCTGCATGCTCGGGGGTGTAGGGGACGAGGTGCTCTTTGAGCAGCTGGAAGACCGGCTTGACCTTCTTGCCATCGATTTCAAACTCACCGAAGAGCTCGGTGTCGTCGGCATCGAGCTCCAGCGTGTTCGCGGGCAGGCTCTTGGCGCCTTCGGACTTTGTCCAGACGTAGTAGTTGTTCTCTGCGTCGCGGGCGAACAGACCGGTCTCCTCGTCCACGAGGAGAGGAGCG
>CADBRF010000282.1 GCA_902796975.1 uncultured Coriobacteriaceae bacterium | reverse complement strand
TGAAGAGCCCGTTGCGAAAGGGCACATAGGTGGCAACGATGCCCAGCTCATCCTCTGCAATCTGAGCCGCGTAGCTCTCGTGGCTCACAGGCTTATCTGTGTGCGAGAGCAGTGTGCTCTGCGAGGCATCCAGAATATGGGTTCCCGAGAGGTCGATATCGTAATGCGGCACGCCATAGTAGGCAGCCACGGCTTGAGCGCTCTCCAATTCCTTGCGGTTGCGTTGCCCGTAGCTCACCGAAACAGTTGCGACATTCTCTGCCCCAAATTCGGCGACCGCCATGCCCAAGCAGGTAGTTGAATCGCAGCCACCGCTTGAAAGCACGAGCGCCTTCATCGACGTCCCTCTTGAGTCTCCCATGCGAGCTGGTCAAAACGCCTGCGCGAAGCGATTTCCTCGTAGCCGGAATTCTCACGTGCATGGTTTGCGAACGGGTAGATGCAGATGCCTCCGCGCGGATTGAAACGGCCATAGACCTCGATGTATTTGGGGTCCATGAGCTCGACGAGGTCATTCAGGATGATGTTGACGACATCCTCGTGAAAATCGCCGTGGTTTCGGAAAGAGAAGAGGTAGAGCTTAAGCGATTTGCTCTCGACCATGCGCTCGTCGGGGATGTAGTTGATGAAAATGCGGCCGAAATCAGGCTGCCCGGTTTTAGGACAGAGCGTCGTGAACTCGGGGCAATCGAATGTGACCATATAGTCACGCTCAGGGTGCTTGTTGATAAAGACCTCGAGGAGCTCGGGGTTGTAATCGTATGCATACTTTGTGCCTTGGTTACCCAGCAAGCTGACGGTACCAAAGTCTTCTTCACTGCGTGTCATGATTGTGGCTCCCTTTCTCGCTCTGGATTCATGACGACGCGAGAGCAGGGAATGCACTGCATGTGTGCCTATGCCCGGTAGTGTAGTTATAGACGGATCCGGCTCTCGAACGTCTGCAGCGTGAAGAGTACCAAGACATGGAGGAAAGAACAAGACAGAAAGCCGACTGGGTTTCGGATGCAGTCTGCTGGCAGCACGCAAGTGGTTTTGAGGTGGCTGTAATTTTGGCAGAGTGCCCTGCCTAAATCGGCAAGAACGCTGACAAATATAGAACTGACACATGTAATGCATCAGGGCAAAGCATGCTTTGAAAAAATGCACAGGACCAATTTCCATGTGTGCTCGACATGGGTTTTTCGGGAACTATGCTGGGTGTTGTGTTGTCTTAACTGGCGTGATGAGCTGTGAAAGGGGGCCGCTTTGGGACGACGAAAACGAAATACCTTGCATAAGAACAGCAAGACGTTAGGCCCTTCTGCAAAGAGCCGAGCATCAAATAGATCGAAAGAGGATCGTGACATCTTGCGGGGAAATAGCGAACGGGTGCAGCTCGCGCTTCCAATCCAGCATATGCAGCAGGCGAGTGCAAACGACGCCGCTTTGCATGACGCGTTTCATGCCAATGATGGCTCTTTGCCTGCATTTAAACCCGTCCGAAGGGATCGCCTCATCTCTGCACTTCTGCAAGACCGGCATGTCTTGCGACTGATTGTTGGCCCTCATGGGTTTGGCAAAACGGCTCTCGCCCGGGAATACGCCGAGCGTATCTTCGAGACCACGCGCGTCAAATGGATTAAGGCCTCAGACCCTGTTTTTCTTGCAGCACTCGATGGCGGAATCGCTCATGCGGCTTCAGAGTTCTCGGACGGTGAGCTTGTCATTCTTGATGACGTGCCCTATCTCGACGAGAATCGCGCTGAAACCCTCTCTCACTTTATCGATACCGTCCTCTACAAGGGCGCAGAAGTCATCGCAACTACATTGCCTTCTAGAGACTGCCTCCGATCGAGACAGCCAGGATGCATCCTTATCAGCGCATGCGAACTTCTTGTTACAGAAGAGGAATCACGGAGCTCTGTTTCGACAGGCGCCGGAGCGGACGCTCATGCTCATGCGACATACCGGTGGAGGCACGCGTGCGAAACAATGTTCGGTCGTGTTCCCAACGTTTTCTGGGGGTCGCAATCCTCCGACGTGAGACTGCGTCTCGTCCAGCTGTTCGATGAGCAGCTCCCGAGACAGCTTGTGCAGACCATGATTGCGATGATGCTCTTGGGATCGGGTGCGTTTCGCGAGCTTGAGTCAATGGGAATCGCTGTTACAGCGGAAGATGCAGAGGCCCTTGAAAAATCGTACCCGTTGTTCGGCATGGATCGTTTGCGCGAGCGTTTCAATGTGGGGGCGTGCCCGCTTGAGAGCATACGCGCTTCGGTTGAACCAGGCATGCTCGTCCCTCTGAAGAAAACGAACGAGGATTCCCTTCCGGAGCAAGCGATTTCCGTCCTTTTCAAGCGGCGCGATTTCGAGCGCGCGCATGAAATCCTCGACCTGTATTGTTCTGACAGCCGATGTGGTCAATGGGTGCATGCTCATGGTTGGGATTTGCTCGACTTGGGCGAATTCCAGCTGGTGGACGAGCTTCTCGAACGCTGCCCGTATGATGACGCATCAGAGCGTCGGGAGTTCGAGGCGATTCGCATGTGGACGTGCGGCTTTCTAGGAAACTGGAGAGAAGCAGGGCACATCGCCCAGATATTAC
>CADBRF010000281.1 GCA_902796975.1 uncultured Coriobacteriaceae bacterium | reverse complement strand
TGTTCCAGCAGGTTTAACAAGCTGGCCAAGACAATGACATTCGCCGAGCAATAAAAAGGGGCTACCCGAGTCACGGAAGCAGCCCCTTTACGTTCGCACTCAACACGTTGCAGGGAATCGAGTGCCAACCTGTCTAACCAGCTTGTTTTCTAAGCGCGCCTCCTCGCCATGTGCAATCATCGCAAAAGTCATGTGCTGTCCCAATAGAACATGGCTCTTGTTCTCTAACGGTCTTTACGAGAAAGTATCCGGTAACCGTATACTCAAGAGGTTTTATGAAAAATTTCAAAGAAATTTCTGCAGACCAAGGTGAGGCCTTCTACACAACGGGGCAGTTTGCCAAGCTCTGCGGCGTAAAAAAGCAGACGCTCTTTCATTACGACGACATCGGTCTATTCAAACCTGCACGCGTCGATGCCAAAGGCTACCGGTACTATGCGCCCGAGCAATATCAGACTTTTTTACTCATATCATGCCTGAAAGAGGCGGGGATGAGTCTCGCGGAAATCGGCGATTACCTGAACGAGCTCAACCCCTTCGAGCGTCAGCAGACTCTGCAGCTTCGGCTTGCCGCCATAGATCGGCGCATCTCCTATCTTCAGCACGTGCGCCGCATCTTGGCTTCGACCTTCGCAAGCCAGGGCGGGGTTATGGGCACCGCCGATAAGAATTCAGACGAAATTCGGCTTGTTAATCGTCCCGCTACGAAACTCTGGGCAACCAAGAGACTCGATCAGATGGAAGACCAGCAGCTTATCGAAGCGGTGGCGTCCATCGTGCGCGAAACGCGTCCCTATGCAGTCTGCCTGGCGAGCGAGGACGTCCAAAACAGCGTGTTCGACCAGCAGCAATATTTGCTTGTCCACCCCTCTCCCACGCTCACGGATGAGCGAGCGGCGGAGCTGGGTCTCCATCCCTTTGAACAGCCTGCTGGACGTTATGGCGTCACCGTACAGCAGTCTGGTGAGCGTCCCCAGGACGTCTATCGTCGACTGCTTGTTTCAATGGAGCAGTTTGGGGAGCGCCCGGGTGAATTTTTCTACGAGGAATACCCTGATGGAGCTGAAGATGTCACAAACGCACCACTCACTGTGGCAGTGCAGCTTATTGTCATCGATCCTTTCGATGGAAGAATTCACTGACAGCCACTCGTTTTTTGGTTGTCTATATCAGCACAACAGATATGAGCACATACGAAAGCAGGAGCCGGTACCCACCAGCTCCTGCTCGTACTTTATCTGCTGCCCGCCTCTATTGATGAGGGAAGAGCGAGGCTTTATTTGAAGTCGACGTTCGTTGAGTTCGCAGCATCCTTCAGCATGACATCGTGTGCGCCGCCCTCGACGATGGAAACGCTAGACACACGGGTAATCTTTGCCTTTTCGCGAAGCTCTGCAAGGTTGAGTGCGCCAACGTTGCACATGGTGTGCTTGACCTTGGAAAGCGAGAGTGCGACGTTCTCATGCAACGGACCGGCGTAGGGAACATAGGAATCGACGCCTTCTTCGAAGGCCATGCCCTTTGCGCCACCCAGGTCGTAGCGCTGCCAGTTGCGGGCGCGCGCAGAACCCTCGCCCCAGTATTCCTTCATGTAGGACCCGTTGACGGAAACGCGGTTTGTCGGGCTCTCGTCGAAGCGGGCAAAGTAACGGCCGAGCATCATGAAATCGGAGCCCATGGCAAGGGCAAGCGTCATGTGGTAATCCTGGACTATACCGCCGTCGGAGCAAATGGGGACATAGATGCCCGTGTCGCGGAAGTATTCGTCGCGAGCCTTGGCAACCTCGATGACAGCCGTTGCCTGACCACGGCCGATGCCCTTCTGTTCGCGGGTGATGCAGATGGAACCGCCACCGATACCAATCTTGACGAAGTCAGCACCGGCATCCGCCAGGAACTTGAAGCCCTCAGCGTCAACGACATTGCCCGCGCCGACCTTGCACTCGGGGCCATACTTGCCATGAATCCACTCGAGCGTGTACTTCTGCCAGTCGGAATAACCTTCGGAAGAATCGATGCAGAGCACGTCTGCGCCCGCCTCCAGCAGCGGAGGAACGCGGTCTTCGTAGTCGCGGGAGTTGATGCCAGCGCCGACGACATAGCGCTTGTGCTGATCGAGGAGCTCGAGAGGATATTGCTTGTGGGAATCGTAGTCCTTGCGGAAGACAAGCGAGACAAGATGGTCGTCTTCATCAACCACGGGAAGGGCATTGAGCTTGTTGTCCCAGATGATGTCGTTAGCCTCGGAAAGGGTGCAGCCATCTTTGGCAACGATGAGCTTCTCGCGCGGAGTCATGAAGTCGATGACCTTCGTGGAGGGATCCATGCGGCTCGGACGATAATCGCGGCTTGTAACGATACCGAGCAGCTTGCCGTTCGGAGACCCATCAACCGTAACGGGCATGGTCGAATGACCGGACTCCGCCTTGAGCGCCATGACCTCAGCCATGGTGGTCTCGGGTGTGATGGTGGAATCACTGGGAACGAAGCCAGCCTTATAGGACTTGACCTCGCGTACCATAGCCGCTTCGTCTTCTGCGCTCTGGGACCCATAGATGAAGGAGCAACCGCCTTCACGAGCCAGCGCCTCTGCCATGCGTGGGCCGGAGACCGACTGCATGATTGCGGAGACCATGGGGATATTGAGCTTGATTGCAGGCTCTTCGCCCTTTCTGAAACGCGTTAATGGCGTGGAGAGGTCAACATCGGCAGGAATATCCTTTGAAGATGTATAGCCCGGCACCAGTAGATATTCGCTAAAGGTGTGCGACGGCTCATCATAGTAATATGCCATGGTAAATCCCCTTTTCAAGCTCGATAATTCTCATGTTTGCATACTACTACAGCACCCGGTCAGACAGCGTGAAAAAACGCATGGGGACAGCTGAAACGCAAGTTCAAACCGCCGCAACTCATCGTGAGAGCATTTCTTTGACAGCTTTGTGTCGTAGTCCCATGCTACTATCATGCGCGAAAAGAACTGCGAAGGAGCACATGCCATGAGCAACGAAATCAAATGCCCACATTGCGGAAAAGTAATCCAAGTCGATGAATCAAGCTATGCAAATATTGTGTCGCAGGTGCGCACCAAGGAATTTGCCTCCGAGATAGCAGAACGCGAGAAGCTACTGGCTTCAGAACATGAACATGCCGTGGAGCAGGCGGTTACCGCTGAACGTGAAAAGCTCACAAGCCAGATGACGCAAGACCACAATGCCCTAGCGCAAGAACTCTCTCAAAGCCGGGAAAAGTTTCTCGCGGATATTGCAGAAAGGGATGCTCAGCTAGCAGAAGCAAAGGCACAACTTGATGCCCTTCATAAAGAGGCTCAAACTTCGCAGCAGCTTGCGGTTGCGAAAGCAACCTCAGATCTGGAAAAGGAGCGCGATGCTCTTAAGGCGGAGCTTGCCCATACCAAGCAGACCTTTGAGGCGCAGACCCGGGCTGAACAGGAGCGCGCTGCTGGAGAGCTTAAGGCTATGCAAGTCCAGGCAGAGGCCGAACTCTCCGCCGCGCGGGCAAAGGCAGAAAATGAACTCGCCTTGGAAAAGGAGCGGGCGGCATCAGAGCTTGCCGCTGCGCAAGAGCTCGCCATTCATGCGAAGGAACAGTTCGAGGCAAAGCTCAAGCTCCAAGAAAGCGAAAAAGAGCAGATAAAAAGCTCCATGCAAGTCGAGCTCAGCCAAGCAGTTTCCGCGAAAGACCGCGAAATTGCCGGCCGTGAGGCAATCATCAAACTCAAGGACGACGAAATATCCCAGCTCCGTGATATGAAATCCCGTATGACAGTCAAGCTCTTGGGAGAGTCACTTGAGCAGCATTGCTTAAACGAGTTCAATCGCGTTCGCTCCATGGCCTTTCCCACCGCATATTTCGAGAAGGACAACGACGTCGTAGATGGGACTAAAGGGGATTTCGTCTTCCGCGAAGAAGAGGATGGCGTCGAGCTCATCTCCATCATGTTCGAGATGAAGAACGAGTCCGAAGATTCCACTCATACCCATAAGAACGAGGATTTCTTCAAAAAGCTTGACCATGATCGCACGTCAAAGAGATGTGAGTACGCGGTGCTCGTCTCCTTGCTTGAGCCAGACAGCGAACTCTATAACGAGGGTATTGTCGATGTCTCCTATCGGTATCCCAAGATGTACGTCATCCGTCCACAGTTCTTTCTTCCACTTATCTCGCTTCTGCGTAACGCGGCGAAAAATGCCCAGCAGTATCGTGTCGCGCTCGAAATAGAGCGGCAGAAAAACATAGACGTGACTCATTTTGAAGAGCGAATGGAGGAGTTTAAGACCGGATTCACCAAAAACGTCCTCACTGCTTCAAAGAAATTCGACGCAGCTATCGATGAAATCGATAAGACCATTGTTCACCTGCAGAAAGTGAAGGAGAATCTTGTGTCTTCGGAGCGGCAGCTGAGGCTCGCGGGAGACAAGGCGGAAGGTCTCACCATCAGAAAACTCACCTGGAAAAATCCCACCATGAAGGAAAAGTTCGATCAAGCTCGTTTGGAGGCAGGTGAAGGAGAGCTAGAAGAGAATTAGCTCAGCGCGCCTGAAGCACGCATATACCAAGTACTGCCATATAGCTCACAGCTAACCGCACAAGAACTGCCCCAAGTGGCGTCCGCGCATACAAATCGCCCCTTCATCCCGCATCGGGATGAAGGGGCGTTCGACATCCACAGTCTGGAAAATGGTTCTAGAGCCTCTGGGAAGCCGCAGCCCTGTTCGCCTTTCGAGCGGACTTGATAAGAAACTCGCGATTGTTTTCGGTCTGCTTCAAGCTCTTGATGAGCATGTCCATAGCCCGCTCGGTGTTGTTCATGTTTGCAAGCAGACGTCTGACACCCCAGATAAGCGGCGCTTCCTGTGCATCGATAAGCAGCTCTTCCTTACGAGTGCCACTGGTAACAGGATCGATTGCCGGGAAGATGCGCTTGTCAGCAAGAGACCTGTCAAGCTTGAGCTCCATATTGCCCGTACCCTTGAACTCCTCGAAGATGACCTCGTCCATCTTGGAGCCGGTCTCGATAAGACCGGTTGCGAGGATTGTGAGCGACCCACCAAACTCGATGTTACGGGCAGCTCCGAGGAATTTTTTCGGAGGATAGAGGGCCGACGAATCAACGCCACCAGAGAGGATGCGGCCACTTGCCGGCTGCGCGAGATTGTAGGCGCGAGCGAGGCGTGTAATAGAATCGAGCAGGATCACAACGTCTTGACCGTTTTCCACAAGTCGCTTGGCGCGTTCGATGACCAGCTCGGATACGGCGATATGGTTCTCGGCAGGCATATCGAAGGTGGACGAGACCACTTCTCCGTCGATGCTGCGTTTCATATCGGTGACTTCCTCGGGACGTTCGTCCACGAGGAGACACATGAGATGGACCTCGGGGTTATTCGCGCTGATAGCAGCCGCAATATCTTTCAAGATGGTAGTCTTGCCCGCCTTGGGAGGCGAGACGATAAGGCCACGCTGGCCCTTGCCAATCGGGCTCACCAGGTCGATTGTGCGAGCTGTGATGGTGTCTTTGCCATGCTCCATGATGAGCCGCTCATCGGGGTAGACCGGAGTGAGATCTTTGAACTTCACACGATGGGTCGGGCCATTGAAAGGCTCGTCATTGAGCGTGACGATAGTATTGAGCGCTGGGTATTTCTCGTTGTCGCGTGGCGGCCTCACACGGCCAGTGATGTAGTCGCCCTTGCGCAGACCGTTCCTACGAACTGTCGAGACGCCAACATAGACATCATGCTCCCCGGCAACATAGCCATCGGTGCGAATGAAGCCATAGCCATCGGGAAGCAGATCGAGGATGCCCTCGACCATAACGAAGCCTTCGGACTGGAGGAGTGCATCGTACACGACCGAGACAAGATCATCGCGCTC
>CADBRF010000280.1 GCA_902796975.1 uncultured Coriobacteriaceae bacterium | reverse complement strand
ATCTTCATGTACTTTCGGTCGCGGAGCTCGCGGGCGACAGGCCCGAAGATACGCGTGCCGCGAGGAGCACCCGTTGCGTCAACGAGAACAGCAGCGTTCTCGTCGAAGCGGATGTAGGAGCCGTCCTTGCGACGGACTTCCTTCTTAACACGAACGATGACGCAGCGAACGACATCGCCCTTCTTGACCTGACTGTTGGGAGTAGCCTCCTTGACGCTGCAGATGATCACGTCACCCAGGCCTGCGTAACGGCGCTTGGAGCCGCCGAGGACCTTGATGCACTGGACCTTGCGCGCGCCGCTGTTGTCAGCAACAGTCAGAATGGTTTGCATCTGAATCATGATTACATACCTTCCTGAATGGACAGCGGCCTATTTGGCCTTCTCAACGATCTCAATAAGGCGCCAACGCTTCATCTTGGACAGCGGACGAGTCTCCATGATGCGGACGGTGTCGCCGACATGTGCTTCGTTGTTCTCGTCATGAGCGTGCAGCTTCTTGGTGGTGGTCATCATCTTGCCATAGACAGGATGAGGCTTACGCTGGCTGATCTGAACGACAATGGTTTTATCGTTAGCGTCAGAGACGACTACGCCCTGGCGAACCTTGCGAGAATTACGCTCTTCACTCATCGAATTCGCTCCTTTCCCTAGGACGCAGCCTTAGCTGCACGGATCTCACGAGCGCGCTTCTCGGTGAGAATACGCGCAATCTCTTTCTTGACGATCTTCACACGTGCGGTGTTGTCCAGCTGGCTGGTTGCCATCTGGAAACGGAGATTGAACAGCTCAGTACGGTATTCCTTGAGCTTGGTCTCCAGCTCCTCCGTGCTAAGCTCGCGGAGTTCAGAAGCTTTCATCTGTTAGTTTCCTCCCTTTGCTGCGGCCTCGCGAGCTGCTTCCTTCTCGGCCTCGTGCTCTGCCTCTTCCTCAGCCTCTTCCTCGCGCATATGCTCGAATTCGACCTCGTGCTCTTCAGCGAACTCGAGTGCATGTTCTTCGGCATCCTCGCGGAAGACCATCTTGCACTTGATGGGGAGCTTGTTGATGGCGAGACGCATTGCCTCACGCGCATCCTCTGGCGGAACGCCATCGATCTCGAACATGATGCGGCCAGGCTTGACAACGGCAACCCACTCTTCGGGATTACCCTTACCAGAACCCATGCGAGTTTCAGCAGGCTTCTTGGTGATGGGCTTATCCGGGAAAATGGTGATCCAGATACGGCCGCCACGCTTCATGTAACGCGTCATGGCTATACGTGCAGCCTCAATCTGACGGTTGGTGATCCAATGGCGCTCGAGCGCCTGGATACCGTAGGAACCAAAGGCCAGCTTGGTGCCGCCCTTGGAATTGCCCTTCATGGAACCGCGCTGAACCTTGCGGTACTTGGTGCGCTTAGGAGCCAACATTAGCGGTTCCTCCTCTCGCCACGACGGCCAGGCTTACGACGCTGCGTAGAGGTGCCCTCGAGAGCAGGGTTCTTTGCCTCCTGACCAGCGAGGACCTCGCCGTAGTAAACCCAGACCTTGACACCGCAAGAACCCATGGTGGTGTGTGCGGTGGCAAAACCATAGTCGATCATTGCACGGAGCGTGTGCAGCGGAACGCGACCCTCGCGGTACCACTCGCGACGGCTCATCTCAGCGCCGCCCAGACGACCGGAGCACTGGATACGGATACCCTTGGCACCGGACTTCATAGCGGACTGAACAGCCTTGCGCATGGCGCGACGGAAGGCGACACGGCCCTCGAGCTGCTCGGCAATGGACTTTGCGATGAGGTTAGCGTCGAGCTCGGGACGCTTGACCTCGATGACCTCAACATTGACATGACCGCCGGTGATCTTCTCGAGCTCCTTGCGGAGTGCGTCGACCTCAGCGCCCTTCTTGCCAATGACGATGCCAGGACGAGCGGTGGTCAGGATAACCTTGACCTTGTCGCCGGCGCGCTCGATTTCCACCTTGGAGAGAGCGGCATTGGCCAGTTTCTTCTCAATGAACTTGCGAAGCTGGATATCGTTATCCAGGGTCTTCGCGTAATCTTTGCCGGCATACCAACGGCTACGCCATTGCTCGGTGATGCCCAGTCTGAACCCAGTGGGAGAGACCTTCTGACCCATTGATCTATGCCTCCTCTCGAGATGCGACGACGATGGTGATATGGCTCGTGCGCCTGCGGACAGGGCTTGCGGAGCCCTTAGCGCGCGGGCGGAAACGCTTCAGCGTGGGGCCCTGGTCCACGTAGGCCTCCTTGACATAGAGGTTTTCGGGACGCAGGCCATAGAGATCGTTTGCGTTTGCAGCTGCGGAGTGCACAACCTTGAAGACGACCTCAGAAGCACCACGCTCGCTGAAGCGAAGAATGTTCTCGGCATCGATGACATTCTTGCCACGGATCTGATCCACGACGAGACGAGCCTTGCGAGGAGCGATACGGATATAACGTGCGATAGCTTTTGCTTCCATGCTCACCCCTCCTATGCTTTCTTGTGGCCACGGAACGTGCGGGTGGGTGCGAACTCGCCCAGCTTATGGCCAACCATGGACTCGGTAATGTAAACGGGTACATGACGACGACCGTCATGCACTGCGATGGTATGACCCACCATCTCGGGGAAAATAGTCGAAGCGCGGCTCCAGGTCTTGATGGCCTGCTTATCGCCCGACTCGTTCATCGCGATAACGCGCTGCAGAAGGCGCGGTTCGACGAACGGGCCCTTTTTCAGGCTTCTGCTCATGCTCTACTCCTTCTTGCTATTTCTTACGACGACGGATGATAAGACGGTTGGTGTTCTTCTTCTTGTTACGCGTACGATGACCCTT